>DAHVVW010000041.1 GCA_027357125.1 Clostridiales bacterium | reverse complement strand
CCAACGGGAAGTTCCGACGCAGAACTACCGTGATTTCCGTATTTTGGCCTCAGCGGGGAAATCATCGGGGCTATTTTGGACGGTACCGGGTACGGCCCGGACGGCCGCCTCTGGGGCTTCGAAATCCTTTCCGGGGATTACAACGGCTTTACCCGCCACCTTCACTTAGAAGAAATCCCTTTGCCCGGCGGGGAGCGGACTGTGGGAAACCCGTGGCTTTCGGCCACTGCCTATCTTTGGACCTGCTTCGGCCAGGCTGGATGGGACAAAGCCTTAAGCCTGTTTCCCGACCGTGAGCAAGAGCTAACCATTGCTACACAAATGATTGAAAAGGGGATTAACGCTCCTTACTCATCAAGTGCCGGCAGACTTTTTGACGCGGTCGCGGCAATTTTGGGGATATGCACAGAAAATACTTATGACGGGCAGGCCGCGATCGAACTGGGAGAACTGGCGTTCGCCCAAACGGAGCTCCAGCTTAGCGATCAAGGACTTCGTGAACCCGAAGCGAGTGCAGAATCGTCCTTTCTTCCCTATTCTTTTGCCCTTGAGGCTGGGACCCTCGGAGTCGAAAAAGTATTCGCCGAAATCCTGGCCGACCTAGAACAGGGCAAGGACAGACAGGAGATAGCCCGCCGTTTTCATCACACTGTAGCTGCCATGGTGCTCAAAGCCGTGACCGAAGTTCGGGAACAGACCGGACTTAAGCGCGTGGTCTTAAGCGGCGGAGTCTGGCAAAATCCCTATCTCCTTCTCTTAACAGAGAAACTTCTGCACGCCCAGGATTTTGATGTCTATACCCACCGGCAAGTTCCGGCCAATGACGGCGGCCTGGCTTTGGGCCAAGCCGTTGCAGCTTACTGGAGGTGGCAAATGCATGTGTCTGGCAATACCCGCTAAAGTCGTCTCGATCTTAGGCGAGCAGTCTGTCGAAGTGGAAACCTTCGGCAGCCGCACGACTGTGAATACCATGCTCATCGACCCGCCCGCGCTTGCAGACTACGTTCTGGTTCATGCCGGGTTCGCAATCCAAGTGATTGATGAACAATCCGCCCTGGAGAGCCTGGAGTTGTGGAGGGAAATCTATGCTATCAGACTTTAGCGATCCGGTGTTGGGCCGCAAAATGCTCACATTGGTGCAGGAACTCCTGCACCAATGGACTGACAAATCCGGCCGCCGCCTGGTTTTGATGGAAGTGTGCGGAACTCATACCGTTGCCTTTTCCCGAAGCGGTATCCGTGAACTGCTCAAACCTTTCCTCGAACTGAAAAGCGGACCCGGCTGTCCGGTCTGTGTCACAGACCAGCAGGATATCGACAACATGCTGGCTTTGGCTGCTCTTCCTCAGATCACGGTCGCCACTTTCGGCGACATGATGCGCGTGCCCGGAAGCAGCGGCAACCTGGCCCAAGCCAGAGCCGAGGGGGCAGATGTCCAGGTTGTTTACTCTCCGTTGGCAGCCGTAGCTTTAGCCGAAGCCAACCCTAAACGCCGGACGGTCTTTCTCGGCATCGGCTTTGAAACCACCGTGCCGACTGTGGCTGCCGCTTTGGCCCAGGCAGAGACTCTGGGATTGGACAACTTTAGCCTTTACAGCGTGCATAAGCTGGCCGCTCCGGTTATCGCGAACCTTCTCGAAGACGAAGGCCTTAAGCTGGACGGTCTGATCCTGCCCGGGCATGTGGCCGCGATCACAGGCCGGCGTCATTTTGACTTTGTCGGGCAAAGATTCGGTGTGCCCGCAGCCATTACCGGTTTTGCTGAATTGGACCTGCTCGCAGGGGTGGAGGAAATTGTGAAGCAGCTGCTTAACGGCAAATCGTATTCCTTCAATGCTTACCCCCGAGTTGTGCGCGAAGAAGGAAACACTAAAGCTTGGAGCTTAGTGGAGCGTTTCTTTGAACCAGGGCCAGCCAAATGGCGCGGGCTCGGGGAACTTGCGGGAAGCGGCCTGGTCTTGCGCCCGGAGTACGCACACTTCGATGCCAAAAACCGTTACTCCGTGTCTGTGCCGACGGCCCGTCTGCCTAAAGGCTGCCTGTGCGGGGAAATCCTTAAGGGCAAAGCCCTGCCCTTTAACTGCAGGCATTTTGCCTCTGCCTGCAATCCCCTTAACCCGGTGGGACCGTGCATGGTCTCGGCTGAAGGGACTTGTGCCGCTTACTATAAGTACGAACGAAGGGACGGTGCCCTCTATGGCTGAACGCATCTTGCTCGCTCACGGGGACGGAGGGATTTTGACCCATACCCTGATACAGGAACTGTTTCATAAATATTTTACCTCTGCGGAGCTTGCGACTTTGAGCGATGCTGCGATTCTGCCCTTCCCTGCGCCAACTAACTTGCTGGCGATGACCACTGATTCTTTCGTAGTCAATCCTCTTATTTTCCCCGGCGGGGACATCGGGAAACTGGCAATAGCCGGCACGGTCAACGACCTTGCCGTCAGCGGTGCCACACCGTTGTATTTAAGCGCCGCTTTTATCCTGGAAGAGGGTTTGGACCTGAGCCAGCTTGAGAAAATCGTAGCTTCCATGGCTGCAACTGCCCGTGCTGCTCACGTCAAAATCATCACCGGAGACACGAAGGTGGTAGAGCACGGACGCTGTGACGGAATGTACATCAACACGACCGGCATCGGAATGATGCAGCCGGGGATTCATCTTGGCTATGATAAAATCCAGCCCGGCGATCAGCTGCTTATTAACGGCGGGGTGGGCGAACACGGGGTGGCTGTGCTCGCTGAACGGGCCGGGCTCTCATTCTCTACTCCGCTCTATAGCGATTGTGCCGCCTTAAACGGGCTGATCCAAGACTTGCTTGCCCGCTTTGGGGCGTCTGTTAAGTTCATGCGTGATCCCACCAGAGGAGGGTTAGCGACAACGGCCAAAGAAATCGCCCTCTCGGCCAAGTTTGATATTTGGCTCAAAGATGAACAAATTCCCGTGAAAGACGAAGTGCGGGGAGCCTGCGAATTACTGGGGCTTGATCCCCTCTACCTGGCAAATGAGGGCAAAGTTATGCTCGTTGTTGATGCGCAAAAAGCTGAGGAAATCCTCAGCTTTATCAGGGACTATTATGAAGTGAATGGTTTAGTCGCCGGCCTCAATCCGGCTGTTATCGGGGAAATCCGTTCCGGCCAGGGCCGGGTTCTCTTAGAGACGCCCCTAGGCGGGACCCGCCTGCTCGAAATGCTGGCCGGAGCCCCACTGCCCAGAATCTGCTGAAAACCCCCAGCTAAGACCAACCTTCGCTAAGAGCGACTTAGTGTGTTGAGCAGGAAACACACGGGTCGTAAGCCCGCACCAGCATCTCCAAGAGCAGCCTGATCTCTTCCTCACTGCGGTCTAATATTTGCGGCACCAGAGCTTCGAAGTCTTTCTGGATGTTGCCGTGGTTCTGATTCGTGGGGATGACAAGATTGGCAGAGAGACAGTTCCCCTGCTGATCGAACGCATAGCGATGGAAGAGAATGCCCCGGGGCGCTTCCACGCAACCCACACCCTCACCGGCCTGAGGTCTTGCCTCAAGTTTTTCCTGTTTCAGCCCGGTACGTAAAAGCTCTTCCAGTAAAGCCAGGGAAGTCTCCACTAGCTGAGCGCACTCCACCAACTGAGCAATCGAGTTAAAGTAGGGGTTGGTGCACTTCGCCTTAAGCCCGAAAGATTGGACAATCTCTTGCGCCAAAGGAGACAAATAGGCAGAATTCAGGTTAAAGCGGGCCAAAGCACCGACCGCATAGGAATCACGGTGCCAGCGCGCCCATTTGGCCGTTGACACTTCCGGGAGATATTCATTGACCACGGATTCGAACCGGTCAACCGGAGTGGTGGAGGGCAAGTCTGTGCTTCCGATGTCCCCCTGATAAAAAGAATAGGTTCCCGGCTGAACCAGGGCAATGTATTCCGTGTCCCGTTCGAACTGCGGCAATTTGTCCGCCAGGCTTAAGACCACGCCGGCCAAGGCTTTAAGATCTGGGACAATGCCCGCCAAAGTCTCTCTCAGCTCACGTAATTCTGTTTCACTGGGAATCCTGCTGAAACCACCGGGCTTAAAGGTAACCGGGTGGGTTGTGCGCCCTGCCAGCAAATCGGACCAGGCGTTGGCAATCCGGTGCAGTTTAATCACCAGTTTCACAACATCATAATGGCTTTCAGCAAGGGGAACCACGGATTTTGCCCCTAACAGGTCAGGCGCAACCAGATACCCGACATGGAGAACATGGCTTTGGAACTGCTCGGAATAGTGCGCCAACAGCCTGAGTTTTTCAGTCTGCTCCGACACCGTAATTCCCATGGCCGCCTCGATGCCCTTAATACAAGCCAGGGAATGAGAAATGGAGCAAATCCCGCAGATCCGGGTCACTATACTTTGAATATCCTGCCAGCTTCGGCCTTTAACCATGGCTTCAAAAAAGCGGGGGGCTTCGGGAACTTGCCACTCTACCTGTTCAATTTTCCCGTCTTTGGTGTTTACTACAATATTCCCATGACCCTCGATCCTGGTGACATGATGAACTTCTACTTTCTTATTCATCGGCCTTACCTCTACTTACTTCCGAATAGAGCTATTCGGTTTTCTAAATCTTTCAGGGTTTTGCCGTATTTACTGACAACTTCCTTCGCTGAGTCAATGTTTGGCTCTTCAATCGAGCCGCGGCAGCCAAAACACCAGGTGTTAAGGGAAGGACAACGCGCGCCGCACCCAGCCCGGGTCAGAGGTCCAAGACAAATTTCCCTGTATTCGTAGCGGCAGACATTTTCTTTAAGTTTACATTCCACGCATACGGGATAGCCCGGGATCTCCGGGGTCTTGCCCAGAGCCAGGCAGCGTACGATGTACGCAAACTCCCGGCGGTCAATCGGGCAGCCGTACACTTTATAGTCGACCGCGACCACCTCATCAACCGCTTTCGTGGAGGAAGTATTTAAGTGAGGCATATTCGCTGCCGTTCCGTAAACAGTTTCTTTAGCCTCCTGTAAATTGAGCGTGTTTTTGAGCCTGTTTACCCCGCCGCCGGCTGCACAGGCACCGAGCGCGACCAGGACTTTCGCCTTCTCCCGAATCCTTCTCAGCCTTTCTTCATCCTCCGGGCGGGTAATCGACCCTTCGATGAGCACGATATCATACTCGTCACTCTCTTCGGACATGGCCTCGCGCCACTGCACCGGGTTAACGATGGAAATAAGGTTCAAAATCTCCTCTTCCATATTGACAATCTGCAGTTGGCACCCTTCACAACAGGCAAAATCAAATATGGCCAGTTTAGGTTTGCTCATTTATATTGCCTCCATAACATCCTTAATCTCGGAATGCTTGAAAACAGGGCCTTCCTGACAGACGTAGACATCATTCATCTGGCAATGGCCGCATTTTCCGACACCGCATTTCATGCGCCTTTCCAAAGAGATGTAAATGGAGTCTTCCGGCATTCCCATCTGACTGAGTTCACCAAGCACGAAGCGGTACATAACCGGTGGGCCGCACACAACCGTCATCGTATTTTTTAAGTTAAGGCGGACCATTGGCAAGAGTTTCGTAATAACTCCTACATTGCCGCTCCAGGTATCATCACAGCAATCAACGGTTTCCAAAACCGTAACTCCCGGGACATGGCGCCACTCCTCCAGTTCGTCGGCAAAAAGGATATCTGCAGGGGTTTTCATCCCATAGAGAATGGTTACACGACCGTAATCCTTGCGGTTATCCATAATGTATTTAATCGCCGAACGAACAGGAACCAGGCCAATACCCCCGCACACGAACAGCACATCTTTCCCTTTCATGACATCATGCACCGGAAATTGGGTGCCAAATGGGCCCCTAACTCCGACTTTGTCTCCTGCTTGGAGTTTGCCTAATGCTGTGGTCACATTCCCGACCCGCCGCACCACCAGCTGAAAAACCCCCTCTTGCGTTGGCGACGAAGAAACGGAAATGGGCGCTTCCCCGATTCCGGGAAGGGATACTTCAATGAACTGCCCTGGTTCGTGCCCGAGCTCATGGCCCGAATCAAGCCTCAGTTCATAGAAAGTCTCCTTGTCTGTCATCGGAAACGCCTTTAAGAGAGTGGCGGGCTCCGGCACATAAATGTTTTTGCTGCTCATGAATAATCGGTTGTACACGTCAACCGGATTGGCGATATTCGGGACACAGGCACCAACGCAGCGCCCACAGCCGACACAGGCCATCTGACCCAGCTTTTCCGCAATGTATTTGCCCTTGCGGTAATAGCGGTGCCGGTATCTGTCTGCCCGCTGCCTGCGGAAATTATGCCCGCCCGCCACAGCCGCGAAATCCCGGAGCAGGCAGCCGTCCCAAGCCCGCGTACGTGTCCCTGTCTGCATATCCCAATTAAGGTCATCCTGAACATCAAAACAGTAACACGTCGGGCAAACCAGATTACAGGAACCGCAGGAAAAACAGAGCTTGGATTTTTCTTCCCAAATCGGGTCGTAATATGAGTTTTCCAAAATGTCCGGAAGCTCTTCCGCTTTGCATTTTAATTTCTGTTTGCGCAGAAGACCTTTATTACTCTTCCAGACCTGTTCTCTTTGCTCAAAGTCTGCTACCGTAGGCTGCCCGCTATTCTTAGCTTGCGCAAGCAAAGCTTCTCCTTTCGGTGTGCGGGCGTCCGCCAAGTAGGAATCCCCTATTTTGGTTAAGAGAACGTCAAACCCGTCTTCAACCGTAGCTGTGTTTATATAACCGGCAAACACATTAGGCGAGGGGCGCTGAACATCACAGGCAATGATCGTCGCATTGCGGCGTCTGGTCATATAGTGAACATCATAGTTATCCGCACTAAAGATTCTATCCATTTGAGCTATGGCTGCCACATCATAGGGATGAACACCCAAAAGGATAAAGGGTTCTTTTTCCGTGAGGCTTCGGTATTCCCCCTTGACGTGAAACTCCATAAGGTCTTCGCGCTGGGGGAGAAAGTATTTCTTGGGAGGCAGAATCGTGACATCGTAATCTAGGCGTAAGTCTTGTGCTTGTGATAAGGGTGCAAATGTAAAACGTTCTTCTTTGGCCTGCACAGCAAAAACGCGCTGTGCGGCAATCATCGATGTTACCCAGGATTCGAGTGCTGCCTGATTAAGTTTCTTGGTACTCATGGGAGCCTCCTTGTTCATGAGTTTACTTTCACAATAACTTGAATGCTTAACGGCTTAGATCAGAACTACATTCATACGTACATCCACGGAAAAGTTAACACCGCCTGGACAAAATATCGTGCTTTGATGTTCACCCCCTTGTCTTATATATAAAAGACAAAGTGTATAAACCTTTACAAGCTAACTATACGATTTTTCAAAAGAAATTACAACTGCTTGCCAAAAATATTTATTGTAACTATATATTAAAGTATAAGTTAAGATATTTTTGAATTACAAAAGTAATAAGCCCTCAAACATGTTAAAACATGCGTGAGGACTTTTTTCATTATAGGCTATTGACTAACTCTTTGCAGCGTTAATTCTTTTTAGTAAAAAACTGACTTAAGAAATCTTTGATTCCTTTCTTGGGCTTGGGCTCATCAGCAGTGATATTAATTCCGCCGCCTGTGGAGAGTGCGGGATTCCCGCCCTGTTGAGGCAATCCAAACCCCATAGCTGGATTGCCTGTATCGGTTGCCCAATTGCCTGCACCAAAAGCAGAACCACCGCCTCCTAACCCTGCACCGCCTCCACCGAATAGTTTGCCTGCGCCGAAAGTTTGGCCGCCGCCTGCGAAGTCTGCGTTCCCCGGGCCCAAACCCGAGTTTCCGCCTCCAAACCCAGAGGCTCCTGCTCCTAAACGTGCATTCCCTACCCCAAGGCCTACATTCTCTACTCCAAGCCCTGGGTTCCCTACTCCAAGATTCGTGTTTCCCACTCCGAACCCTAGGTTCCCTGCTCCGAAGTTCTGATTTCCCCCTCCAAAGCCTGGGGTTCCTGCTCCAAAGCCCGGGTTTCCTACTCCAAAGCCTAGATTCCCGGCTCCGAAGTTCTGATTTCCCCCTCCAAAACCTGGATTCCCGGCTCTAGACCCTTGAAACCCTCCCCTAAGACCACGATCTCCTCTGTCGAAGACTTGGCTGTTCCCGCCCAAGTCCTGGCCGGGTCCGCCGAAGCCTTGGCCGAACCTCTGCATAATACGGTCGATTCCGGGTGGCTTCGGAAAACCATTTACACCAAACTTGTTGGCAATCCTTTGCAATCCTTGAGGCATGGGAAACTGATTAAGGAAGTTCATACCCGCTCCTCCTTGGGGATTGGGACTTCCTTGGGTAGGATAACCTTGTTGGCCAAAAATATTCATACGCCCTAATGGCATGCCTGCTCCCTCCCTTCTTTCCAATATATTCCTTATAAGGGTATATTGTCCATTCGATTTCAATTCTTTGTTCTATTATCACTCTAACTCCTCATCATATATTTTGTAAAATATTATCGGATTTCTTTATCTTTAGTGTTTAGACCTCAATGAAATTGGAGAACCTTTGTCTTAGTAAAGCAAACAAATAACCAAGGAGAAAGATAAATGACTACATTTAGTGACTTAGGATTAAGTGACGAAATCATTCGTTCCGTATCCACTATGGGCTTTGAAGAAGCAACTCCCATTCAGCAGGAGACTATTCCCCTGGCAATGCAGGGACGGGATATAATCGGACAGGCCCAGACCGGAACCGGGAAAACCGCTGCCTTTGGCATACCTCTTCTGGAAAAATTGGCGATAGATTCTGAGCGTATTCAAGGAATAGTATTGACTCCTACACGCGAATTAGCGGTTCAAGTAGCTGAAGAACTAAATAAGCTAGGACAGTTTAAAGGGATCCACACGCTGCCGATTTATGGCGGACAAGAGATTGAGCGCCAGATTAGAGCATTAAAAAAAAGGCCCCATGTTATTGTGGCCACTCCCGGCCGCTTAATGGACCATATGCGGAGGCACACCATTCGTCTTCAGGAAATTAAAATAGTTATCTTAGACGAAGCGGATGAGATGTTAAACATGGGGTTTGTGGAAGACATTGAAACTATACTTCAAGAAATTCCCGAAGAACGCCAGACCTTACTTTTCTCAGCGACGATGCCCAGGCAGATTCAGAACCTAGCTCAGCGTTTCATGAAAAATCCCGAGATAATCCGCACAAAGTCCAAGGAAATTACGGTATCCAATATCGAGCAACACTACATGGAAGTACAGGAAAAACTGAAGTTTGATGTACTTTGCCGCCTCCTTGACATCCAATCACCTGAACTTGCCATTGTGTTTGGCCGTACAAAACGGCGCGTGGATGAACTCTCTGAGGCTTTAACAAAACGCGGTTATTCTGCAGAAGGAATCCACGGTGACTTAACTCAGAGTAAAAGAGATAGTGTCATGCGGCAATTCAAGGACGGTACAATTGAAGTACTTGTTGCAACCGATGTCGCGGCTCGCGGCCTGGATATTGGCGGGGTAACCCATGTTTATAACTTTGATATTCCGCAGGATCCGGAAGGCTACGTCCACCGGATTGGCCGAACCGGGCGCGCTGGCAAAACAGGTTTAGCACAGACTTTTGTTACTCCCCGGGAAATGGACCATTTGCGGCTAATTGAGCAGATTATTCAACGTAAGATGATTCGGAAACCGGTCCCAACGATTATTGAGGCGGTAGAAGGCCAGCAGCGTTTGGCTATGGAAAAGATATTGCGTGTAATTGCAGAAGAAGACCTTAACGTGTATAAGGGTTTAGCAAAAGACTTATTGGAGGAAACGGACTCGGTCACCCTAGTGGCAGCAGCGCTAAAATTATTATCAAAAGAACCGGGCACAGTCGACATAACGCTAAGTGAAGTTGCGCCTATTCGGACGAGAACTGCCAAAAGAAGGCCTTTTGAGGCTAAACCTTATGGTAGAACTGACAGAAGCCGTAGAAATAATCATTGGGATAAGTCAGACACCAAGAAAAGTGCCTGGAAACCAAGCTCCTACCATAAGCACTAAAAAAAATCCTGCTCAGTATATAACCTAAAAAACTTTTTTTATCTTCGTATTTGATGTAGATGTATTAATTATTTCAGACCCATCAAAGAGAATAGGGTGTG
>DAHVVW010000040.1 GCA_027357125.1 Clostridiales bacterium | reverse complement strand
GGTCAATGACAAACCAGTCACCTCTGCAATCAGTTCCACCTCCACTCCCTTAGCAATCAACCTCCTTGCCATCGCACGCTTGCTTTGCTCTATTCCCTGTTCTAGCCCTTGCTCTAGCCCTTGCTCTAGCCCCTGCCCTAACTCTTTCTTCACCCCTAAGGGATAATATGGAATCATATTCGTACTCACCCAAGCAAGTGCTTCCCGGGGAGAAAGTCCCCAGTTGGTCGGGCAGCTGGAAAGGACCTCAACCAGGGTAAACCCCTTGCCTTCGATCTGGGCCTGAAAGGCTGTCCTGATAGCTTGCTTGGCCTTCACAACCTCGGCAGGATTATGGACGGAAACCCTGGCAATATAGGCTGCTCCTTCAAGGGTAGCAAGTATTTCAGAAATGCGGATCGGGTAACCGTGGCTGTGTGGGCTGCGCCCGTCACGTGAAGTTGTGGAATTCTGGCCGGCCAGCGTTGTCGGCGCTAATTGTCCTCCGGTCATGCCATAGATTGCGTTGTTAACAAACACGGTCGTGAATTTTTCTCCCCTAGCCGCAGCATGAATAATTTCCCCCGTGCCAATGGCCGCCAAATCCCCATCTCCCTGGTAAGTAAACACAACTTTATCCGGGTTAACTCTTTTGATCCCGGTGGCAACAGCCGGCGCCCTCCCGTGCGCAGCTTGATGCATATCCACATTGAAATACTTATAAGCCAAAACAGCGCAGCCGACCGGAGCCACCCCGATCGTCTGCTCTCGGACCTCAAGTTCGTCCAAAACCTCGGCAATCAGGCGGTGGATGATCCCATGCGTACAGCCCGGACAATAGTGAGTCTTAACTTCTGTTAGGCTTTGCGGGCGTTCATAGACTATTGTCATTTGGCTTTCCCCCTGCCTTTCATTAGTCGTTCCGCAATGCGGCATAGAAATCTTTACTTCGTCTGACGATTCGCGCCACGCATCCCTGTCCAGTCTACGGCCTGGGCGTAAGACCTTTTCCCCACATCGTTCCCAGCCAAATGCGTAATCTCTTCTAAAATTTCCCGTGTAGTCGGCACAACCCCAACCCGGCCATAAAAATGTACCGGCACTTTAAACTCAAGGTAATAGCGCACATCCTCCACGAATTGTCCGGAACTGAACTCAACCGTCAGCACATGCTTGGCAGCTTTACACGCTCGACGAAGTTCCTGCGCGGGAAAGGGATAAAGAGTAATCGGCCTGAACAGCCCAGCCTTAATTCCGGCAGCACGCGCTCTATCCACCGCCGCTTTGGCAATTCTGGCGGCAGTACCGTAGGCAGCTAATACGATGTCTGCGTCCTCAGTCAAATAACTTTCCGCCAGGGTTTCCTTCTCCGCCATCAAACGGTATTTGCGTTGAAGCTTGAGATTCACTTTCTCCAGTTCTTCAGGTTCAAGATAAAGAGAATTTATGATATTGCGTTCACGCCCCTGAGCACCGGTTGTGGCCCAGGGCTTTGAGGGCAGGGCAGCAAGGTTCTGGAATTCCGGAAGCTCTACCCCCTCCATCATCTGGCCCAAAATTCCGTCCCCCAGGATCATTACCGGGTTGCGGTATTCGTCTGCCAAAGTGAAGGCCTTAACAGCCAAATCAGCCATCTCCTGAACCGTGCCCGGAGCCAGAACCAAAAGGTGATAATCTCCATGCCCGCCGCCCTTCACAGCCTGAAAATAGTCTCCCTGAGAAGGCTGTATTCCCCCGAGCCCCGGGCCTCCACGCATCATATTAACGATTACACATGGCAGTTCCGCACACGCTATGTAACTTATTCCTTCTTGTTTGAGGCTGATCCCAGGCGAGGAGGAAGAAGTCATCACCCTGGCACCCGAACCTGCTGCCCCATAGACCATGTTAATCGCCGCCAGCTCGGACTCAGCCTGAATGAAAACCCCTCCCATTTCAGGCAGTCTCCAGGATAAATACTCTGGTATCTCGTTCTGGGGAGTAATGGGATAACCGAAGAAGTATCGGCAGCCGGCGCGCACTGCCGCTTCTGCCAGAGCCTCATTCCCCTTCATGAGAGCCTTGCTCATCTGGCACCCTCCTTCCAGACTGTGATGGCTACATCAGGGCACATCCTGGCACAAAAACCGCAGGAGATACATTTGCCCTGCTCATGTACCTGGGCCGGATGATAACCCATTGCGTTCAAATTCTCTCCCAAATAAATAATGTTTACTGGGCAGGCCCCGACACAAAGTTCACACCCCTTACACCGGTCTTCATCAAAAGAAACCTTTTGCATCAAAATCCCTCCCCACATTCTCATTTCACTTGTGTACCGCAGGCAGAAACCAAAATCCAGTTCAGACTTACTGATTTCAGAAAATTTATGACCAGGTAATAATTTATCACCTGGTCATAATTATATACCATTATCTGTATATTCTCAAGACGTTGACTCTCAAATTTTTCTGTTACCTAACACAAAGTTAAAAACTTAGTAGAGTTCGATATGTATTCCATTACCCTTCTTCTATCTGATAAAGCAAATTATCTTCAACTTTATAATATAACGGTGCGACCTGGATTTTCGGATAACGCCAGCGCAGCCTTTTCGCTTCGCTGACTACAAAGGTCAATTCATTATCAATCTCGAACATCGGGGCGAAATTGAGAAAGTGTTCCTCAGCCTGGGCATAATCCCACCCGGCTTTAGTGACCAATCCATTAACAAAGTCCGACTTCCTGGACATCAAATTAACCATACCGCAATTGTTATGGGCAATGAGAGCGATTGCTCCTACGTTTCCTACTCCTATAGCATAGGATACCTTAAACTCGTTATAGCGCAGGTTCCCTCCCCCTGTCCGGATGATATACGCAAAATTAGGAGGGATTATCAGGCTCTTACGGTGATCCATACACATCCCGATTAAGATTTCCGGGGCCGAATATTTGTCATGAGGTTTTTTTAGATTATGATACTCCAGTAAGCGCCCGACCGGAGTAGCCTGATAAGTAGGAAAAATATCGCTTTCAACCTGTACCGGAATTATATTCATTTCTTTCTCCCCTATCTATGTGAACAGTCCGGCAGCTACCGGGGGCATTAAACTTTTCGCTACATCTTTAGCCAGAAGCTTAGCTAGTTCCGGCTCCTGGCTGGCAAATTGCTCCAGCATAACCTGCAGTAATGGAAGTTTTCTTCTGAGCAGGGTTTTGTCTTTAAGGTTTTCCCTTATGCTCACGCGCGAGCCGATAAGTGGGCGTTGCGAAACCTCCTTTAACAGCAATCCCTTGAGCATAAGTTCTTCCTGAACTTTAGTTTGAACAAAGAAACGATAGCCCATATTTTCCTGGAGAATTTTCTGACTAAGATTTTTTACCTTGTCTTGCCCACAACTGGATAAACTCTGAGAAATTATTTGTTCTAACCCGCCACTGGCCCACTCTTTACTATTATACACTATAAAGACATGTTTCCCAGGAAGAACCTTCTTGTTTATTAGGGAAATATTAATATTGGCTTGTTCATCAGGCAACTCGACGCTATTACGATGATCCCAGCTTCGTTTTTGGTATACCGGTATACCAAAGTCCTATTGCAAACACCTGTAAAAGCGTTTATAATAGGATTATTATTAGAAAAGATTTGGCCCTGGGGATAAGGTAATCGCTATAGTATGGGGTAAACCTGGCAAAGATTACTCCCCTAAATTCATGACAAAATCCGATTACCTCATACCCAGGGTTATTTTTAAAGAACTTCTACTCTAAGCTTTTCTACATACTTTCATGCGTTCTTAAATACTTTCCGAACAATTTCCTATAATACTTTTTAGACTCCCTCGCTGATTCCTTTATCTATAGACATTCCCGGGCGTGTGGGTTTAGGCAGCTTTTTAACAATCAGAGCGCCTAATGCGGAGGCGAAAGCTAGAATACCTGAGCCCACAAATACCACTGTCCAGCCATAGGTGCTGGCAATCGCAGTTGCAACGACCCCTCCTAAAATACCACCAAATCCTTTGGCACTATAGAGAAGGCCATAGTTGCTGGCGGCAAAGGTAGTCCCAAAGCGGTCTGCATTTAATGACGGGAAGAGGGAGAACAGTTCACCCCATGTCCCCATGATAAGGAACATCCAAATAACGTAACCCCAGCCGCTCGTGCCGAAGAACGGGAAAGTTGCGGTGAATATGGCATTGAGGGTAAAGCCGATAAACATGATGTTTTCCCGACCGAACTTATCGGAGAGCCAGCCCCAGAATATCCTGCCACCTCCGTTGCCGATACGGTCGAGGGTAACCCCTAAAATAACGAAATACTGGATTACACCGACATCTTTAGCAAACGGCTTGGCATTCGCGGTGAGCAGCAAACCCCCGATTGTCATAAAGAGGAACATCATATAGATCAAGTAGAATTGAGGTTGGCGCAAAACCTCCCAGGGTTTGAAGCCTCGATTAGGATCACTGTCATCTACTTGAGCATGGGCAGCGTGTTTCTGATTGCCGGGGGGATAACGCAAGAGTTGAGCAACGATTAAGATTACGAGACCCTGGAAGATACCGGTGGAGATAAATGCTGACTGATAGCCGGAATTTTTGATAATGTTGCCAATAATCGGGATAAACGGGGCAGAACCGGCACCAAAGCCAGCTGCAATTATGCCTGCGGCTAAACCGCGTTTGTCGCTGAACCAGCGAATGGCTACGGCAACACTGCCACCGTAAATGAACCCGGCACCAAGTCCGGCCAAAGCATAAAAGAAGTAAAGACCCTTTAACGATTCAACAAGACCCATTCCTGTCCAACCGACACCAACCATTACTCCTGCAGCGGTAAAGAACATGCGGGGCCCAAAACGGTCCAGCAAATACCCTTCAATCGGCTGGGCAAAGGTTTCAAACCAGATAAACAGCGTAAACCCAAATTGAATCGCCGTCAGGGAGGCACCAAAAGCTGTCTTAAGGCTAGGTGTAAACAAAGTCCAGGCATACTGTAAATTAGCAATCATGATCATGGCAATAACTGCAGATATCAGCTGGACCCAGCGATTCCCTAAAATCGGACCATAAACTTCTTTAGGGTTGAGACTTTGGCTGCTTTCCATAACACAGACCACCCTCCTTTTTCTTTTCATGCACAAAATAATGCACAAAGTGCCCTATTTCTCTATGTCATACCCTCACCTCCCTCCACGTGCGAATATTCTGATAATTTTCCCCTTTTTTAGACTTTTTTTTCGTTTTTAGGCTTCTCTTACGCGTTTTCCAACAAAATATTGTTTGATTCTCGCGTTTCAGAACTAGCTCTTTCCAAACGAAAATCCCTAGAGCATTCGATATTTCCACTCGAATCCCTGTGACGAACACCAGGTTTAAAATTGAAGAAAGAGACGCTCCCCCGGGCCGTAAAACCGACCCGGGGTTGCTTTTTGGGGATATAGTTGGTTTATTACTGAGCAGGGACGCTGACTTCGATACCCACTTCTTTCAACCTGCCGTTGGCAAACTGCTGCAGTTTTTGAATATGTTCAGGCTGCAGATGGGAGAAACGCCCCTGGAGCTTGATATATTCTTCTACAGGTTTGATCTCTTTGGGCTGATAAGTGAGTTTATACTGTCCTTCGTGCAATTCGTAGAGTTGGAACATCCCGGTTTCGACTGCTAATTTACCCATTTCGATCGTTTTGTCAGCCGGGAAACTCCAACCTTTCGGGCAGGGAGCATGGATGTACAAGAAAGCCGGGCCTTCGGCGTTTAAGCCTTTGCGCACTTTATTCATGAGATCAAGCGGATAAGACAGGGAAGCTGTCGCGAGGTATTTAAGTTCCGGATGTCCATGAGCCATCATTTTCGGGAGATCTTTAGGCATTAACTTTTTCCCTTCCGGAATAACCGGGCCGGCAGGGGAGAAGGTGGTCCAAGCTCCATACGGAGTAGTGGGTGAAGTCTGAATCCCGGTATTGGCATAGGACTCGTTGTCATAAGCGATAAACAGAATGTTATGCCCGCGGTAGAAGGCAGCGGAAAGAGCTTGCAAGCCAATATCGGATGATCCGCCATCCCCGGCCATGACGATGATGTTCGGAAACTCCGCGTCTGTCTTTTTCTTGCGAATGATTGCTTTGTAGGCAGCCTCAATCCCAGATGCCACAGCGCCACCATTGGTGATCTGAGTATGAATCCAGGGAACTGCCCACGGACCGCAGCCATAACTTGTATTCGCAACATACATACATCCTGTCGGACCTAGAAAGATGGTATTGGGGCCGGCGGCTTTGGCCACCAGGCGGTATTGCAGGGCCGGACCGCAGCCGGCACAGGTGCGGTGCCCCGGAACATAATATTCTTCTTCAGGTGCCTTACGTAAAGATTTGATTTCCTCTAACACGTGATTCCCTCCTTTCAAAGCTTACAGTTCGAATGGCAGCCAGTAGTTCTCTTTATCCGCTTTTCCGGCTTTAGCAATCTCTTTTAATTTCATAAACATTTTATAGAACTCATCGTGGGTAATCATTTCTCCGCCTAAACCTGCCACAAAACCTACCGTTGGGATTTTGTCACCCATACCGTACATCGCAGTGCGCGCCTCAGTCAAGAGCACACCGGCGGCTCCGGAAATACCAAAGTTCACGGAGTTATCCACTGTTCCGACAACCTTAAATTTCGAAAGCGCATCACGGACTTGCTGAGTCGGGAACGGACGGAAGGTCCGCAAACGAACTAAACCGACTTTTTCCCCGAGGTTGCGCAGACGACGTACGACTGTTTTCGCGGTTTCAGCGTGGCCGCCCTGAATGAAGAGCGCAACTTCTGCATCATCGGTCATAAACTCTTCGACCCATGGGTTATATTTGCGTCCAAAAAGCCGTCCGAATTCATCATGGACTTCTTCGATCACCTTACGGGAACCTTCGATTGCCTGATAACGCTGGTACTGCATGCCCGGTCCCATTTTGGGCTCCATCTGGGCACCAATGATCTGGGGGGTGCGTACATCCAGCACATGGTGGTTTTTATAAGGTGGCAAGAATTCTTTGACTTTGGCAGCTTCGGGGATGTCTACCTCCCCTAAAATATGGGATACGAAATATCCGTCCTGACAGGCATATTGGGGCAAGAGCACACGGGGATCTTCTCCGATCCGGTAGTACATAAGGGTCATATCCAACGCTTCCTGCGGTGTGGCCGCCCAACCCTGAATCCAGCCCTGGTCACGGCAGCACAGTGCATCCGTATGTTCCGAACCGAAGTCTCCCGGCGGGTCCAGTGTTCGGTCGGCAATTGCCATCTGAACCGGAAGCCTTTCCCCGGATATTGGGGAGTACACTTCCATGGCATAGGTGACGCCCACGCCTGAACTTCCAGTGAAAGTACGGGCTCCTGAGGCGGAGGCACCATAGACAACGCTTAACTGCCCGTGTTCCCCTTCACCATAAACAAACTCTGCATCCAATTCCCCATCGGCCACCATGCGCGCCAGCTCAGACATAATCCCTGTATAGGGACGAATTGGATACGAACAAATGACATCAACGTCAGCGAGCTTCACTGCCGTGGCAGTCGCTACGCAACCGGAAATTCGCTTGACAACTCCCATTTTTCATTCACCTCCTACAATCTAATCCTCAAAGTCTAATTCAGGCACCAAACTGATGGCCCCTACCGGACAAACTTCGTTGCAAATACCGCAGCCCTTGCAGTATTTCAAGTTAAACTCCATTCCCGCGGTGGTGGATTTAATGGATGAATCGGGACAACTAATCCAGCAAATAAGGCATTCCGTGCATTTGTCCGTATCTAAGATCGGACGGCGGGTTCGCCAGCTGCCGGTAATCATTCCTTCATTTTCAGTCTTGGGCGAAGGCACGGTTCCGGCGAACGGTACTTCATTTGGGGATATACTCACTGTCTTGCACCTCCTGCAAAAATATTTCGTTAATCCTAACCGGCATTAACTAATCTTTTCACTTCCACAACCTGAGCTTTGTCATAAGCAGTTTTAGCAGCCTGCTTATTAGCGATGATGCTGAGAAGATTTTCAAACGTTACAATTCCAGTGGCCTTAACTACTGCTGCCGCCAGAGGAGCACCAAGTCCTTTACCGATACCGGATGCATCCGTTGCACCCTCGGCACCGGAGAGCGTGATAATTGATTTAGCTAAGCTTGAAGCATCAACTGTGATGATCGATTTTAGATTTTCAGTGCCTTTGGTGATAAATTTGAATAGATATTCGGCAGGTCTTTTTGTGTTAACAACCAAGACGGCACCAGGTCTGATACCTTCTAAGATGTCAATCCCTTTGACTAGAGTCTCTTCGGTCAAAACCACAATATCAGGGGTTTCATTTTCATAAACATACTTGGACTCGATCGGCTGATCACTGATTTTGCCGTAGGCACGGACCGGAACATAAATGCGATCTGGCAAATCAACATAGTTCTCCCAAGCTTGAACATACTTCCCTTCCTTGGCTGCAGCTTCAGTCAAGGCGACAACCACGTCGCGGGCTTCCTTGTTCTCATAAACTCCTCGGGCCCAAACCGTAATTTGTTTTAGGCCTGGCTCTTCAAACAATTTGTTGCTTGACACCATTTTAGCCTCCTCTCCAAAATTACCTTAACGCTTCGATTGTTTTTCTCCCGATCTTCTTCGGTTCACCTCCTTCAATTTCACCCCGGGGGGTAATTTCCGTTAGAGCCTTGCTGAATATCATTTGATCTATCTTGACCCTTGTCTCTTGTCCCATTGATTGTCTTAAAGCAATAAATGAGGCTTTGTGACACAAGGTAGCCAATTCTGCTCCGGTCATCCCCTTAGTACGTTCTGCCAACTCACTTAAGTCCAGGTAAGGGTCGAGCGGAAGTCCCGCCGTATGGATCTTAAGAATCTCCTCTCTTTCAGTGCCCTTGGGCAAGGGAAGGTCCAGGATATACTCAAACCGACCGGCCCTAAAGAGCACGGGATCAAGGAATTCCGGCCTGTTACTCGCTGCTAAGACGGTTACCCCTTCAAATTGATCGAGCCCGTCAAACTCTAACACAAGCTGGCTGATTAGCCGTTCTGACATGCCGTTGTTGCCCTCGGCCCGCGAACGCACCAGTCCGTCAAGCTCATCAAAAAACAAAATACAGGGTGCCGTTTGCTTGGCCTTGACAAAGAGCTCATGCAGGGCTTTCTCAGCTTCGCCGAGCCAGCGAGACAAAAGGGTCGGCCCGTTGACCGTAATAAAGTTCAGTTTAGAAGCCCTGCCAATTGCCCTTGCCAAAAGAGTCTTGCCCGTTCCGGAAGCACCGGTAAGCAGTATTCCCCGCGGCGGGATAAAGTGGTATTCCTTGCACATATCCGGATTATGCAACGGCAGTTCTAATAAGAGTTGTAATGTATCCTTGACATCTACCAAGCCCCCGACTTGATCCAGGCTGATATCCGGAATCTCGGAATAGAACTCCCTCGTTGCTGAAGGTTCAACCTCACGCAAGGCAGAGTTAAAATCCTCCATCGCAACTTCAAATGATGGGATCGTGCTGTCATAATCACCCGCAGCCAGTATTTTTCTTAGTGCAGTCATACCTGCTTCTTTAGCTAAAGCTGCCAAGTCTGCACCGACATAACCATATGTAATCTGAGCCAGATGGACTAAATCCACATCTGCTGCCAAGGGCATGCTCCTGGTATGGATCTTCAGAATCTGCAGGCGTCCCTCTTTGTCCGGAGGGAGGATAGCAATCTCCCGGTCGAACCGCCCTGGCCTTCTCAAAGCAGTATCAAGCGCGGTCGGAATATTAGTGGCTCCGATAACTATGACCTGGCCCCTGTTTTCCAGGCCATCCATAAGTGCCAATAATTGGGCGACTACCCGTTTTTCTACTTCGCCATGGACATCTGAACGCTTGGGAGCCACGGCATCAAGTTCATCAAGAAAGATAATGCTTGGAGCATGGCGTTTGGCTTCGTTAAAGACTTCCCGCAACTTAGCTTCACTTTCGCCGTAGAATTTATGCATGATTTCCGGACCGTTAACATGAATGAAATGCGCCTTGGTCTCAGCTGCCACTGCCCGGGCAATTAGGGTTTTACCGGTACCGGGGGCACCATATAGGAGTATTCCTTTAGGAGCCTCAATTCCCAGTTTTCTGAAAG
>DAHVVW010000003.1 GCA_027357125.1 Clostridiales bacterium | reverse complement strand
TTAAGGGCAAAATCAGAAAGGCCTTAGACAACCAAGTGCTGCGAGGAGCCTTGGGTAGATTCGGAGACACTTATATTGAAGCGAGGGCCAAAGCTTATGAGGGGTATGATTTTGAGGAACTGCGTTCAAAGGTAGCGGAAGCAAAAGTCTATGCTGCGGTGCATCTTGAGGAAATGCTGGACCGGTTTGAAAAAGCCGCTATAAACCGGGGCGCTAAGGTATACCGGGCAGCGACTGCTGAGGATGCCAAGCGATATATCACTGAAGTAGCCGCTCGCAACGGGGTTAAAAATATCGTCAAGTCCAAATCCATGGCCTCCGAAGAAATTCACCTTAACCAGGCTTTAGCGGCAGCCGGGTGTGATGTGCAGGAGACAGACTTGGGGGAGTGGATCATTCAGCTGGCGGGCCAGCGCCCTTCCCATATGGTGCTGCCTGCTATTCACATGACCAAAGAACAAGTGGCGGGGGTGTTTACAGATAACCTGCACCGCCACAACGAACCGGAAATCGCGACTCTGGTAAAGACGGCCCGCACGGAACTCAGGAAGAAATTTCTGCAAGCGGATATGGGAATATCCGGGGCCAACCTGGCGATTGCGGAAACGGGCACCTTAGTCATGCTGACCAACGAAGGAAATGCCCGTCTTACCTCCACTCTTCCCCGAGTACATGTCTTTCTGGTCGGGATCGAGAAGTTGATCCCGAAGTTTGAAGATGCTGTCCACATCTTACAAACTCTGCCCCGCAGCGCCACTGCCCAGCAGCTTACCAGTTATGTGACCATGATTACCGGGCCTACGCCGGCCTACTATCCGGACGGAACCGCACAGGACAAGGAATTCCATATTGTTCTCATGGATAATGGGCGCAGGCACATGTATGCTGACGATAAGTTTAAGAAAACGTTTCAGTGCATCCGTTGTGCTTCCTGCCTTAATGTGTGCCCAATTTACCAACTTGTGGGGGGGCACGTCTATGGCCATATTTATACTGGGGGGATTGGTGCGATACTTACAGCCTTTCTCCATTCTGAAGATGACGCCAAGGACGTACAGAATCTCTGCCTCCAATGTGGGAAATGCGCGGAAGTCTGTCCCGGCAAGTTAGATATTCCGGACATGATTCTTGAACTAAGAAATAGATTGGGAGAGAAAAAAGGTTTGCCATTTACGCAAAAATTTGCTCTTGATGTCGTATCGAATAGGCACCTTTTTCATTCCCTGTTAAGAGTGGCATCAAAGGCGCAAAAACCAGTCAGTAAAGGGCAAGGATTTATTCGGCATTTGCCATTATCTCTCTCTGGGCTGACCGAGCAGAAAAGTCTACCGGCGATTGCAGACGTACCATTTAGGGATATCTTCAAAAGTATTAAGCAAGAAGTCAGTTCTCCCATGGGAAAGATTGCCCTTTATGCGGGGTGCCTTATTGACTTTGTTTACCCGCAGATAGGGGAGTCCGTGATTAAGGCTCTTAATAAAAAAGGGTATGAAGTGACTTTTCCAGTTGGACAGTCCTGCTGCGGAGCACCGGCCAGTTATATGGGGGATCGGGATAACGCGCGCAAAGCCGCTGTGCTTAATATTGAAGCCCTTAATGCGGAAGAGGTTGACTATGTGGTCACAGCTTGTCCGACTTGTACGCATGCTCTTAAGGACAGCTATGGTGAGCTGGTGGCGAATGATCCCATCTGGGCTCAGAGAGCTAAGGAACTTAAGTACAAGGCCAGGGATTTCTCCCAGCTTCTCAGCGAACTTGGAGGCTTAGACGCTGAAGAAGACGGAGAGCATGGAGCGCATTGGGAGAATAGAACACATCGCAAGAATGAAGAGAATCGTGAGAATAGTAAGCCTAAAGGTCAGGACGAACAGGAACAGGCGGTAAAAGTAACCTATCATGATTCCTGCCATCTCAAACGCAAAGCGGGCGTATTTGCTGAGCCGCGCCAGCACCTGAGCCATACTAAAGGGATCGTACTGGTGGAAATGAAAGAATCCGATAGTTGCTGCGGGTTTGGCGGTTCCTATTCCCTCAAATTCCCGGAGCTGTCAGCACCCATTCTGGAGCGCAAACTAAGAAATATCGAGGCAAGCGGGGCTGAGGTTGTAGCCGTGGATTGTCCGGGCTGCCTCATGCAGATTGCCGGTGGCTTGGACAAGAGGAATTCTAAGATCTTTGTCAAACACACGGCAGAGCTCATTATCGAGAAGAGCACTAACAAGAAGGAATACCTTTTTGACGACAAATTACCTGACGAAAAAGGGAAAAATGAGCTGAGAAATTAGCGACAAAGCACGGAAATGATAAATGCTATAAAAATAACCGCAAAAAAATCTTCCTGCCTTTCTACAAAACTTGTGCCAATTAGTCATTATATACTCAAGGAGTTTTGATCTCAGCGGAGAAATAAAAGAAAGTAAAGCGGACAACCTTTTATCCAGATTAATAATAAGGCAATGAGTTGCCACGAAAGCGAGCGCAATCGCAGGAGGAGGAAGGGGTTCGCGCCAGAGTTTGCCAGGAGGGAGGGATGTTGGCTTCCCGGATGAAGACCGCTTGTTTGGATAAGCCGATAGGGGAGTGAGGATACTCGTACTAATTTTTAGGCGATTGGTCGCAAGAATGATTCGTTGTTCAGATCCTTGTCTCCGCTAAGAATTATCCATTACCTACGGTTAACTTTGGGAAGGACTCTGTCCTAGGCAAAAAAAAGAGCACGTTTCAACCCCTGTGACTGCAGCCCAGGGGGGAGACGCCCCGGCGGTCGCCACTCTGTTATTGGAGCGGTCGTAGGCAGACTGCGGGAGATTATTAAGCCCAGGGAAGGGCTTTTTTTTTGTTTGTTGCCAGCCACGTGCTAAAAAATTGAGGAAGGAGGAGGAAACAAGCGGCTAATAGAGAATAATATATAAGTATGTATATAAATTGTAAGTCTTACCTCTGATGAAGGGGGAACATGTCTTGATTCGAGCGATTCTTTTTGATTTGGACGGAACTTTGTCCCTGATGGACCAAGATGAGTTTATGCGCAATTATGTGGGACTTTTGGTACCCCGTTTTGCCCACCTGCTTTCGCCTGACCGTTTTGGAAAACAGCTGCTGCGTTCTACAGAAGTAATGGTTAGGGAACCAAAGCCTGGACGCACCAACCTGCAGACGTTTTTTGACGATTTTGGCAAGGCAACGGGGCAGTCCTTTAATGCTCTATGGCCCATATTCGAAAAGTTTTATGAAACGGACTTTCCCGCTTTACGTTGTTTGGCCAAAACTAATCCTGAAGGGAAAAAAGCGGTTTTAAGTGCGGTTAAGCAAGGCTTTGTAACGGCAGTGGCTTCAAACCCGGTTATGCCCTTAAGTGCTATCAAAGAACGTATCCGTTGGGCTGAGCTAACTCCTGAAGATTTTTCCCTGATTCCGTCAATTGAGGATTTCCACTCGTGTAAGCCTCACTCCAGCTTTTTCGAAGAATTGGCAGGGAGACTTGGAATGGTGCCCGAGGAGTGCCTTATGGTCGGGAACCACCCTGTGGAAGATTTAGCCGCCCGCCAGACCGGGATGAAGACATTCTTGGTCGGAATCCCTGCAGTTGGGATCGAGACTGACTATTACGGGGAATTAGCCGACTTAGTAAAATTAATCTTACACGGAAATTTCGCATAGAGATGCAGGCGGTCTTTGCACCAAACATAGAGCTTTTATTTCAGGAATTCATGCGTCGTTATCGGGAATTACAGGCGGCAAAGAGGCTGGAAACTTTATGGTTTGCGAGCGCAGTTCTGCTGGGCGTTGCGGTAGTTTGCCTACCGTGGGTTTTCCCTGACAAGGGACTGGTTTCAGCTGGAGCAGTCCTCATTTTTCTTTATATAACTGTACGTAAATATATGCGCCAGACTGAACTTGTGAACCACTTGAGTGTCAATGTCCATATTCTGCATCATCATCTCTTAGGTAAGCTTGAGGTGGGTTTCTGCACTCACACTTCAACCTGCAATTGTGCTGAGGAATTTCGCCAGTATGTATGGCATAATTATCGGATTTCATTGTATGGCGGAAGTCTTGAGGAGAGATACTAAGACTGGATTTTCAAAGGAGTGTTAGTTAATGCAAGCAAAAACAATTTCTACAACCGCAGCGCCTGCTGCTATTGGACCGTATGCCCAGGCTATTGTGCTAGACAAGCTCGTATTCACGTCCGGTCAGATACCCCTTACTCCGGAAGGACAGCTTATCGGGGAAAGCATAGTTGAGCAGGCTGAACAGGCCTTGCGGAATTTAGAAGCGGTACTTAAAGCAGCTGGTTCATCCCTGACGCAAGTTGTTAAAACGACGGTTTTTCTTCAGGATATGAATGATTTTGCCACAGTCAATGAAATATACGGTCGTTTCTTCACTGAGCACAAACCGGCTCGTTCAGCAGTACAGGTAGCCCGTCTACCGAAAGATGTAAAGATTGAGATTGAAGCGATCGCGTACTTACAGTGAGGATCAGTAAGCATGAAAAGACTGCCCCTATGAAAGGGCAGTCTTTTCAAGTTATGCGGTTATAGTTCGAGCACGGCAGCTTCATCCCGGTCAAGCTTGTCCATGCACGTTTTCAAGCGGGTCCGCAAAACGGGGTCACTTACGGCGTCGCGCATCTGCCGCAGAAGGTCAATCGTGCGCCGAAACACGCTAATGATATCTCCTTCATCGAGATTGCAGAATTTCTGCACTTCGGTCAAGGACAGCCCCCGGCTCCATTGATATGTAATTATTGCCACCCTTGGGTCATAGCGTACAGCATCCTGTCCGCACACACTTTGAAGGTAACGGCCAAGATTTTTGACATCAGTCCAATCAAGGATTTCAACTTTGTGAAAGAAGTCATTCTTGCGGGATTCGAAGTCTACCGCGGAGAGTAAGGCATTTAATTGGTCATCATCAAGATCTGCGAAAATTCCGGAGAAGATGAGTTCCGTTACTAAAAGCTCCTGCACGTAAATCCGGCCCGCGCATTCCCCGCGGGGAAGCACTTCATTCTCTCGTAGGTAACCAAGTTGACGCAAATGACCTTTCTTTATCTCAAATTCATCCAGGAAGGAGTTCTCCCCGGGAAGGACTGCCAGCGTCTGCTCCAGCTCCTGATATTCTTGCTTCAGGGCTTGATAGGAGTGGGTTTCATCCCGGCAGACGGTTTGGCGGGAGGCAGGACATTGTTGGGGAGGGTTGGCTAGAAGCTTTTCCCAGGACTGGATTTTACGGGCCATCGCCTTACCGTAAGCGCGATGTTGTTTGCGTGGGCCTAAGGAACGGTAGACGCGCTGTAAGCGCTCAAACTCTTTGAGCTTTGGATAGTGTTTAAGGGGGCAGTGCCAGGTGCTTACATGCTCGCAGCCGTTTACGCTCGTATTACTCAGTTTTTCAGACAGGAGCGCTAAGTGCTCATTGATGTGAGCACTTGCCAGCACAGAACTGTAAGCCGCAAAGCTTTTCTGAAAAAAGATCCGGATTTGCTCATAGTTAAGGGTAGAGGTTAAGTTTAAGACCGTGTTGTATGTGAGCTTAAATTGGCTTGCAAGCGGTTCGAGACGGTCGATTTGAAAACGTGGAGGAGGATTTTTCTCAAACCAGGTAAAATCAATGAGGGCGAAAGAATATCCTTTTGCATCAATCCCGCGCCTTCCTGCACGCCCGGACATTTGAAAAAATTCATGGTTGGCCAGGGGCCGGAAATTGCGACCGTCAAATTTGTTTAGGGATTCAAAACATACTGCTTTCACCGGGTAGTTTATCCCTACGCTGAACGTCTCTGTACAATAGAGGACTTGAATCAGCCGCTCTTGGAACAGTTCTTCCACGATTGCTTTTTGCACAGGGAGGAGCCCGGCATGATGGAAGGCTATCCCCTTAGCACACAGGCGCTTGAGCTGGCTTGTTGACAGGGACCAATTTTCCTCAGGCCCGAAATGGTTAAGAAAAGCTTCTTCCACCTGGCGACGCTGGTGCGGCCGCAAATAGTTGGCGGTGCGCGCAAGTTCTTTGGCATTCCCGGCGCACTGCTTGCGGCTGAACACGAAGAAAAGAAGGGGGAGATATTTCCCTTCGATGGTCTTAATTAAATCCAAGTGCGTCGTCTTGGCAAAAGGGTTCTCTGTGAGCGCATGCTTGCGCTGCTGGCGGTAAAACTTCCAGAGCTTATCATAGGTAACGATGCCGGTATCTTTGCTGTAATAGAAATATTCCAGAGGAACAGCGCGCTCTTTTTCCTCGATTAAGGCTACTTCTTCCTTCCTGATCGAAGATATCCATTCCACCAATTGACGGGCATTGGCGATGGTGGCGCTTAAGCCTAAGACTTTCATATGGGGTGGGGCCAGAATAATTGACTCTTCCCAGACTGTGCCCCGTTCTTCATCATTAAGCCAATGGATTTCATCAAAGATGATATGTGAGACGAGAGCTAGGTTAGGATCTTCCGTTATCACCTGATTGCGGAAGATTTCCGTAGTCATAATCAAAAGGGGAGCCGCTGGATTGAGTACAACGTCTCCCGTCATGATACCTACGGCCTCAGGTCCAAATTCATTTTTAAAATCTTTGAATTTCTGGTTGCTCAGAGCCTTAATCGGGGCAGTATAAATAACCCGCAGCTTGTTTTGCATGGCTTGTTCTACTAAATAATCAGCCACCAAAGTTTTGCCGGTTCCGGTAGGTGCTGCCACAATCACAGATTTCCCAGCATCGATTGCTGCTAAGGCTTCAGTCTGGAAAGGATCTAAAACCAGACCGTGATAGGTGCGTTCTAACATTTGCTTCAACCCGTTTCTCCAAGAGTCCCCCTTATTTTAGCAAACCTTGGTAATATGGTCAAATTTACGTATTTTCGAGGATGATAGATGGTCTGAACTAAAAATATCTCCCATATGATGAAAACAAGAGACAAGGGGCTAAAGGGAGGAATGAGGGGTGTCGCTGCGGACGGAGATCGAACAAGCTATGGGGCTAAAATTCCCGGAACAGGGCGGAGAGCCGGTTATCCGCTTTGAAGAGTCAATGGAGGTTCCGCGCTCTGCCGAAAACTTAATGCGTGGCTTCTACCGCGACCCGGAAAAGGTCCAGGGTGCTTTTAACCGTTTACTGGCCGAGACGGGTTCGCTCCTTGATGTGCTGTTGCCACGTCGGTCACGGCTGCGCGAATGGACGGAAGAGCTGCCGGAACGTCCGCATGACGCCGAGTCTTTCCTGCGCACCAGCTCTGAGCAATTAGTCACAAAAGAACAGCGCATGCAGCAAGCAGAAAAAGACTTGCTCCAAAATTTAAAAGAGAATGCCATTGAGGATCTCTTTCCAGTCCAACTTAATGCATTTGGGGTGTGTTCGGTACGGGAAAGCTCTGTTAAAATATTTCTCAAGCCTCTCAGTCAACTGGCAGAAATTCTAGAGCTAAATCCGGAAAAGTTAAGGTTTACAGTGCGGATTCATTTTCTATTTCTGCTGCTCTTGGTTTCCGGTTTAGACCTGGACGGAAAGAGTTTCGCCCGCAGCGGGGATGAACCGATGCTGCACGCGCTGGCCGGTGTTTATGCCTATAAATATTTTGGCACTCAAGCACCTGAATATGTGCACTGCTATAAGCAGTGGTTTCAGGCGTGGGGCGGAAGCAATCCGTCCACTTTGCTGCTGGCTGAAGAAAGCGCAGAAAAACTGCGCGCCGCCATGATTTTCTGGCGGCGGCAGGATCTTAGCTGGGAAGCGTGTTGGCGCATCGTGGGAGAGTTTGAGAGTTTAAGACCGGGCCCAGAGAGTCAAGGGTTAAGGCCAGTCAGCAAGTTCATACGGCCTGAGGATTTCTAAACGATCCTGGCGCAGAGAAATGATTCCTGCCTTTTTCCAACTGCTGAGCGTACGATTCACAACTTCCCGTGAAGTTCCAATCATACTGGCCAAGTCGCGGTGGGTAAGGGTGGCATCAACATATATAGGCTGGCCGGGTTGGCTTCCCGGACGGGCCAGGCGCAAGAGCAATGCCGCCAGGATCCCTGCAGTGGAGCGGCCGGTTAAAATCCTGATGAATTCTTGGGCAAGGCGCAGCCTTTTGCTTAAGGTGCGGATTAAAGCAAGGGCGATGTCGGGGTGGCTCCTGACTATTTCCGGCATGGCTTTGTTGTTCAGAACTAAGAGCGTGCTTTCTGCTACAGCTTCGGCAGAGGCGGGATATGACCCGCCTTCGAGCAGCAATTCTTCCGCAATACTGGTGTTCGGTCCATACCAGTCTAGTATTTGCTCATCTCCGTCAACCAGGGTTTTACTGAGTTTTATTTGACCGGACAGCACAAAATAGACGTTAGAGCCCATTTCTCCTTCCGTAAAGAGGATTTGCCCTTTGCGGACATGGCGCTGCTTGAGGTGCGGAAGCAGTGGAATTAAATCCTCCGGCTGCAAAGAAGATAAGAGGGGGAAGCGCAAAAGTTCGTCAACTGGAATCACGACTTGACCTCATTTCATTAAACGTAGGAGGGTTCTTATGGGAGAGAGTTTTTTGACGGGAACGGAATATAAAGATTATAACCTGAAAGAGAAGAACCTAGAGGACCTTTTACAGGAATTAATAAACTCTAAGTGGCAGATTTCTCTGAAAAACGATGAGATAACTGTGTTAGTGGAAGCGGAAATTACGGTAACTGCAGTGATCAGACGGGAAAACAGAATTGAAGCAGGGCACCTGACTCTTGATGATATCTATTTTGAGCTTGTTAATGACGGAGGGTTCAAAATCTTTTTTCCTTTAGTACAGTACCGGGAGGTAGAAAAGTATGCAGCGAGCTATAATCTCCGCTTTGACAGTTATTGGTGGAGCTTCCGCCGGGTTTAAGATTAGCAGTGTAGCGTGAGGGGCTTGTACTCGCATAAACTGAAGTGAGTTTCCTGAACAGGAGCAATCTAAGCAGGGGGGGAATGGAGTGGAACTGGAACTCGTCCCTATACGCTTGCAGTGGGTGATTAAGACCCCGTATCAGGTCTTATTCCTATTGGTTGTAGCCGTTTTCGCTGTTATTATTCTCATTAATGCTGACTGAATCATTTGCAGTGTGTGAAGGAGTAGCATCGACCTGCTGACAGGCCCGCACTACTTCAGCCATGACGCGGGCTTGATCAGGCAAGGCTTGGGATTCCCACTGTGTCAGAATTTCCCCGCGCAGAGAGACATAATAGCGGGCAGGCAAGCGGTTAAGGGTCATAGCCATGATGTCGGACTGGCAGCGCTCACAGCCGCAACGAAGCTTGCTTCGCTTTAAATAATCCTGGAGTGCCTGCCGGACAACTGTTTCGGTATGGTTTTTTAACTCGTACATGGTAATGTCTCCTTTGTTATTATTCCTTAATATTATCTTAATGGTTTGTTAACGCCAGAACAAGCAAAATTTTCCCGCAATATACCCATAAGGGGTATACAAATGTTTGTTAGTCCGTTATAATAAAGGTCATAAAATTCCCACGTTCGGCTAAGGCTAAGACAGAGTAAAAGAACGTGGTTTTTTCTCAATTCAACTTAAGGAGGGGTAAGGTTGGCTAAGTTGTTGTCCGAGAAGGATGCTACAGCAATCAAGGACTATTTTTCCCAGCAACTGGTTAATCCGGTAACTCTCCGTCTCTTCTTGCAAGATCCCAGTGAGCCGGGAGAGTGCATGTATTGTTCAGAGACGGAGCAGATTGCTCAGGAAGTCGTGGATCTAAGCGATAAGTTGAACTTAGTTGTCCACAAGGCTACTACAGAAGACAAGGCTAAGGAATATAATGTTCAGTATTTTCCTGCTCTGGTACTGGAGAAGGAAGAAGGAACTGATACCGGGGTAAGGTTTTATGGTATTCCTTCCGGGTATGAGTTCGGGGTACTTATTGAAGACTTAGCGGATCTTTCCAGCGGTAAGATTAAGCTTACTGCAGATGTAATCCAACAGGTGGAATCTGTTCAGAAAGATGTGACAATTAAAGTTTTTGTCACACCTACCTGACCGCATTGTCCCCGTGCCGTGCGCACGGCTCACCAGTTTGCCATGCTTAATTCACATATTAAGGCTGAATCGATTGAAGCAACTGAGTATCCGGATCTGTCCCAAAAATATAATGTATATGGCGTTCCCAAGTCAGTTATTAATGAAGATGTTCAGTTTGAGGGAGCAGTTCCGGAAGCTGTGTTTGTCAAGAATTTGATGAAAGCTGTACAGTAAGTAAGATAAGTAATTTGCCGACAAAGAAAACTCGGCTTGCGCCGAGCCATAGGCGAAGGCAGAAGCCGTAGTTGCACTTGTGCCACCAGAAATTTATACTTTCTGATTGGTATAAGAAAAACCTCCCGCGGGAGGTTTTTCTATTTGAGCTAGCGTTTAAGCTTGTTGGCTAGTCCCTGCCAGAAGCGGTTGTTTTCATACCCGAGCCGCCAAATGGCGATGCCGCGCAGGCGGTAGGATCTGACAAATCCGATGCGCACTTTAGCGGAAATTTCATTTTCGAACCAGACTGTATGCTTCTGGCGCTCCTGCCAATAATAGAAATACGGTTCGACCGCTGGGTCAGACCAGAGGACGCGTGCTTGAGTCTTAGCAACCACCTCCGGAATATCTCGCATTGGGATCATGCGCGTAGGTTCATTAGACCAATCATAACCGTAAACAGGGATGCCGACTAGGATTTTTGTGCGCGGAATGTGTTTAATGGCATAATCGAGTGCTTGGGTCATCCAGGGCAGGCTGGCAACCGGTCCGGCATCTCCGCCACTATAGTGCTCGTCATAGGTCATGATCGTGACTGCATCACAAATGCGGCCAATGGCGGCGAAATCATACCCCGGGCCTTCCCATTCTGAGCGTTTGGCAGGAACGGCAAGCGTGAGAAGAAGGCCACGCTTGTGTAGAGCAACTGCCATAGATTCGAGAAATGAGACATATAAAACCCTGTGCTCCTTTAAGATAGCCTCAAAGTCTAAATGTATGCCGGCTGCTGACGGGAGAGTTAGTTCCAGAATATTGTTAATCAAGGAGCGCTGAAGAGTAGGCGAGGACAGAACACCCCCAATTAACTGGGAGTCAAAACGGGACCCGCTAAAGTTATGGAAGAGAATCAGGGGCGCGATGCCTCGTGCTCTAGCTTCAGACCACAAACTAGTGCTTAGGTTGCCCCTGAAACTGGCATCAGGCTGGACTAAATAAGCGAAATCCGCATAAACATCGATACTGCTGCCAAACTGTCTTAGAGTTTGCAATGAGCGTGCATCTCCCGGAAAGTCCTCGGCAGCATACCCGAGAACCCATAACCGTTTTTCGGTCAGGTTTTTAGCTTGTTCGCTCCAGTTAGGCAAGTTTGTATTCCCCCTTAAATATTTATTAAAATAATTAGAAAAATAGGTTTTTGAGCCTCCTTTTAAGATAAGAATATGTAGGACGTAGGTAGAAATTTTCTTGTACCGAGAAAATTAATTTAGGTAGTGCATGCACTTGGAATTAAACTACGAACATCGAATATCAAACCGCGAATTTCGGGTAGGTGAATAAATCATGGGAAAGGTTCTGCTTATTGCTACCGGCGGCACGATTGCCATGCGCAAAGATCAGTTCGGCAAGGCGGTCCCGGCGGTGAGCGGTCGGGATTTGCTTACGAGCTTGCCAACTCTGGCTACAGAAGCAGAATGGGAAGTCTTTGATTTTAGCAATTTCGCCAGCTGCAACATGTCGCCGACACGCATGCTTGATTTGGCAGGGGAAGTAGAGCGGAGGCTCAGCGCTGACGCAAAGCTCCAGGGAGTAATTATTACGCATGGAACGGACACTTTGGAGGAGACAGCCTACTTTTTGGATGTAACGATTAGAGATCCCCGTCCGATTATTCTAGCCGCCTCCCAACGCGATGCTTCTGAACGGGATTCTGACGGGCCGCGCAACCTGCGGGGAGCAATGCTCATTGCTCTTGACAGACATGCCAGGGGACGGGGTGTAGTGATTGCGTTGAATGAGGAGATTCACGCCGCCCGCGATGTGCGTAAGCTTCACACCAGCAGCGTAGACGCTTTCAGTTCCGGGGAAATAGGATCCTTGGGAAATATTGATAACGGGGAAGTGATCTGGCACCGCCGTCCGGAACCAACGGTCAAGCTGGGGCTGCCTCTGTACTTGGCTGAGGTCGGGATCATCAAGGCCTATACCGGGATGCCGGCTGGGTATATCGAACTGATGGTTAAGCAAGGACTATCCGGGCTCGTGATCGAAGCGTTCGGCAGGGGGAATCTGCCGCCTGTGCTCGTGTCGGAGATCAAAGATACAGTGAGCAGGGGAGTCCCTGTAGTTATTACTTCGCGCTGTTTATTTGGCCGCACTGCCCCAGTGTACGGCTATCCCGGCGGGGGCGCTGATCTGGAAAAGGCAGGTGCTTGGTTTGCTTCTGATCTTTCCACGGAGAAGGTTAGGTTGTTGTTGGGAATTGCCTTAGCCCGGGGAACTGCGCCTGAACAGCTGAAATCCATGCTGGCCGGTGGAGGAGTGGCGGAAGGGAAAATAAGAAAATAACGGTTTACAGCTTGAGAACCATGTACTATAATAGGTTTTAAGATCTCAGTGAGATCTTAAGAATTAAATTTCTGCTAGGGGTGCCCCGTTCGGGGCTGAGAAAGAGGGAACTCTTAACCCTTTGAACCTGATCTGGTTAGAACCAGCGTAGGAAAGCCCGAAGTCCGATTTTTTTGTGATATCGGAATTCCAAGAACAGCTTACCCACGGGCAGCTGTTCTTTTTTGTTTGCCAACGGGAAACGGACTGGGCCGCGATTCAGCTTTTCCAGTAGGTAAACCAGATGGAGGGCCGGAAATATTCTTACCTGGGCAACTCAAGCCAGAGGCCGGGCTGCTCTAGCTTCTAGCAGATGTTTGAGAGAAGGGGGGAACATGAACATTAACATTACCGTGAACGGCAAGGAAACGGAGATTCAGGATGGCCTCGCTTTACGCGCGTGGCTGGAGGGTCAGAACAACTTCAAGGCATGGACAGTTGTGGAGTATAACGGAGAAATTCTCGAACGCGAGTTGTGGCCAAGCACTGTCTTGCATGAAGGGGATAAGCTGGAAGTTCTTGTACTATTGGGAGGAGGGTAAAAAGTGACACACGTAAACATGCCGATTGTGCCGGTTGAAGATTGGTTGGAAATAGGCGGGGTTAAGCTCACCAGCCGCTTATTCGTCGGTACCGGGAAATTTCCGGCGCACGCGGTAGTTCCCTCGGTGATAGAGTCTGCCGCTTCCCAAGTGGTCACGATGGCCTTAAGAAGGGTGGATTGGCAGAATCCGCAAGAAAATATTCTCAATTATCTAACTGACGGTCTGGTACTCTTGCCCAACACTTCGGGTGCCCGCACGGCCGAAGAAGCGGTGCGTATTGCCCGTCTGGCGCGGGCGGCAGGCTGCGGGGACTGGGTCAAGATTGAAGTGATCCGTGACCAGCACTACTTACTGCCGGATAATTTTGAAACGGTAATCGCTACAGAAATCCTGGTGAAGGAGGGCTTTACAGTTCTGCCCTATGTTAGCCCTGACCTAAGCACGGCCCGGAGGCTACTTGAAGCTGGGGCGGCAGCAGTGATGCCCCTGGGAGCGCCTATAGGGAGCAACCGTGGGCTTAAGACGCGGGAATTAATTAAAATTTTAATTGAGGAAATACCGTTACCCGTGATCGTAGACGCCGGGATCGGCCGTCCGTCCGAGGCGGCGGAGGCAATGGAGATGGGGGCTGCGGCTGTGCTCGTTAATACGGCTATCGCCACTGCTGAAAACCCTGTGGCTATGGCCAGGGCCTTCCGGCTGGCGGTGGAGGCGGGGCGTCTGGCACATCTTGCCGGCCCGGGAGCGCGCACAGAGCAAGCCCAGGCTTCCTCCCCCCTAACGGGCTTTTTGCATGAAGCATTAACGGTTGACTGAGGATGGTGCAGTGATGTTTTACGACTATCTTAAATCGCAGCGTCAGAAACTGGCTTTGCTCAAAGACAAGATTTATCGGGAGAGTGATGTCAGGCGGGCTCTGGCCTGTGAACGGTTAGATCCTCATGATTTAATGGCCTTGTTGTCCCCGTCAGCTCTTCCCTTGTTGGAAGAGATGGCACAAAAAGCACGGCAATTGACCGCTCGGAACTTCGGCAGAACCATCTCGCTCTTTGCTCCTTTGTATCTCGCTAACTACTGTGCTAACAGTTGCCTGTATTGCAGCTTCAATTGCAGGAATTCAATCGACAGGCGTAAACTGACCTTGCAGGAAGTCGAGTTAGAAGGACAGGCGGTGGCGGACACTGGTCTGGGACACCTCTTGCTCTTAACCGGGGAGTCGCGCCAGCATAGCGGCCCTGGGTACATTCAGGCTTGTGTGGAACGCCTTCGTCCTTACTTTGCGTCCCTGGGAATTGAGGTTTATCCGTTGGCAGAAGAGGAATATGAGCATCTCTATGAAGGTGGAGTGGATTCCTTGACTCTATTTCAGGAGACTTATGATGAAAAGGTCTATGCTTCAGTGCACCCCGCCGGGCCCAAACGCGACTACCGCTGGCGTTTGGATGCACCGGAAAGGGCCTGCCGGGCCGGAATTCCCGGTGTTAATATCGGTGCTTTGCTCGGGTTGGGAGAGTGGCGGGAAGATGCCTGGGCAACCGCGCTCCATGCGCAGTATTTGCAAAAGAATTACCCGGACGTGGAAATCGCTCTTTCTGTACCCAGGCTCAGGCCACATGTCGGGGGGTTTCAGCCTCAGGCAAGCCCGGTAACGGATGTTGCCTTGGTGCAGATTATCCTTGCATACAGGCTTTATCTGCCGCGCGCCGGTATTACCTTATCTACCCGCGAAAGCCCGCATTTACGGGAATCCTTGCTTCCTTTAGGGGTTACCAGAATGTCCGCAGGTTCTTTAACTTCTGTCGGCGGGTATGCGTCCACGGCCGGGAGCACACAGTTTGAAATAGCGGATGAGCGCTCTGTACCAGAGATCGCTTCTATGCTTAGTCGGAGCGGTTACCAGCCGGTATATCGCGACTGGATCAACTTGAAGGGCATCGAGGGGAGTGTAGGCAGGTGAGCACCGTTTCAGGGGTTCAAAAACCTTCCATACTTGTGCTGCGTCTCATGGATGCGAATCTGAACCGGGTGGCAGAGGGGCTTAGGGTTGTAGAAGACGTGCTGCGTTTCGGTGTGGGAGACGGAGACCGGTGCCGCACAGTTCGAGGCCTACGCCATCGGGTGCGTCAAACCTTCCAAGACCTTCAGCCCCGACTTCTAAGCCAGCGCGATGTTGCGCGCGATCCAGGCCTGTTCATTAGCCAGCAGCAAGGTCTTGACAGTAAAGTGGGTTTCGAAGGCCTCTTGCTCGCCAACCTCAAACGGGTTCAGGAAGGGCTGCGCGTGCTGGAAGAATCAGCGCATTTGTTAGGAGAACGCCCCTTGGCTAAAGAAACGGAAAAGCTGCGATTTGCCTCATATAATTTGGAACTTGAGCTAGCTCCTTATCTTTATCCACCTGAAGAAGCCAAGGCCGCAAGGAAAACCCTTCCGTCAGGGCTGTATGCCCTAACCGCGGAGAGACATTCCCTGGGCCGGAGCAACCTAGAGGTTGCCAAAGAAATCCTGGAGGCAGGGGTAAAAATTCTGCAGTACCGCGAAAAAGAAAAAACACAGCACCAAATGTATCGGGAATGCCTGGAACTTCGCCGTCTGACGGACGCAGCTGGGGCAGTGTTCATTGTTAACGATCATGTCGAGTTAGCTCTGGCAATAGCTGCCGATGGGGTTCATATCGGGCAGGACGATTTGCCATTGTCAGTGGTAAGGGAACTGGTCGGCTCTGAGTTAATGATCGGGATTTCTACGCATTCCCCGGAGCAGGCCCTGGCTGCTGTGGCAGAGGGAGCGGATTATATCGGGGTCGGGCCCCTCTATCAGACGTATACGAAAACAGATGTCTGTGCCCCGGTTGGGCTAGATTATTTGCGCTATGTCGTCCAGAACATAGAGATTCCGTTCGTAGCTATCGGGGGCATTAAAGAATACAATCTGGCTGAGGTGGTGCGGACAGGGGCCAGGACAGTGGCCTTGGTGACAGAGATAGTGGGCAGTCCCGATATCACAGGGAAAATAAGGTCCCTGCAGGAAATAATGCTAAGCCCTGAGTCAAGGGTGTAGCAGAGAGAGGGTGAAAGGATGGCAACACAAATGACTGCTGCCAGGCGCGGGGAGATCACCCCGGAAATGCGGATTGTGGCAGCAAAAGAGAATATGGAAGCGGAAGAATTGCGGCGCAAAGTAGCGCAGGGCAGAGTGGTAATTCCGGCAAATCATCATCACCACAGTCTTGAGGCTGAAGGGATCGGAGAAGGACTGAGGACGAAAATAAATGTCAATTTGGGAATTTCCAAAGACTGTGCCAACATCGAAAATGAGCTGGCAAAAGTGGAAAAAGCCCTGGCCCTGAAAGCGGAAGGGATTATGGACTTAAGTAATTACGGGCAGACAGCAGAATTCCGCCTGCGGTTAATCGCGGAATCCACAGCCATGATCGGAACGGTCCCTGTATATGATGCGGTGGGGTATTTGCAGAAAAAACTTGAGGATATCACCCCGGCAGAGTTTTTGGCTGTGATCGAGAAGCACGCTCAAGAGGGAGTAGATTTTGTCACTGTTCATGCCGGGCTTAACAGGCAAACTGTTGAGCATTTCAAGCGGACGAAACGTCTAACTAACATTGTATCCCGCGGAGGCTCCCTGCTCTACGCCTGGATGGAACTTAACCACGCGGAAAACCCTTTCTATGAGTATTTCGATGAAGTGCTTAAGATCTGCGCCGAGTATGATGTCACTCTTAGTCTGGGAGATGCCTGTAGGCCTGGAAGCTTAGCTGATGCCACAGATGCGGCCCAGATCGAGGAATTAATAGTTTTGGGTGAGCTGACTCTGAGAGCCTGGGACCAAGAGGTACAAGTCATGATCGAAGGGCCGGGGCATGTCCCTCTCCATGAAGTGGAGGCTAACGTCCAACTAGCTAAGAAGTTATGCCATGGTGCGCCTTTCTACGTCCTAGGGCCATTAGTTACGGATATCGCGCCAGGATATGACCATATTACGAGTGCTATCGGTGGAG
>DAHVVW010000039.1 GCA_027357125.1 Clostridiales bacterium | reverse complement strand
CCTTTGTCGAGTGCGGTCCGGGCAAAGTCCTGACCGGCCTGATTAAAAAGATTGCTCCGGAGGCCGTGCTTTTGAATGTTGAAGATATGCCCTCTCTGGAAAAGTCACTTGCATATTTAAAGGAGAGTAGATAAAATGTTGCTGAATGACAGCGTGGCCATCGTGACCGGTGGAGCGCGTGGGATTGGTAGGGCTATCGCGCTTGAACTGGCGCGTGCCGGAGCCAAAGTGGTGGTAAACTATGCTGGCAGGGCGGATAAAGCGGAAGAGACCGTCCAACTCATCCGGGAAGCCGGAAGCGAGGGGATAGCGGTGCAGGCAGACGTTAGCCAGGCTGCTGATGTTGAACGCTTAGTAAAAACGGCTGCTGGAGCTTTCGGTAAAGTGGATATTTTAGTGAATAATGCGGGTATAACCCGGGACAACCTGATCCTGCGCATGAAAGAAGCAGATTGGGATGCCGTTTTGGATACTAACCTTAAAGGGATGTTTTTGTGTACGAAAGCGGTGAGCAAAGGGATGCTCAAACAACGATCTGGTGCCATTGTTAACATTTCCTCAGTGGTCGGGGTCACCGGCAACGCAGGACAGGCAAACTACGCCGCTGCCAAAGCGGGAGTACTCGGGTTTACCAAATCAATTGCCAAAGAACTGGCTCCGCGCGGGATCAGGGTTAACGCCGTGGCGCCCGGGTATATTTTGACTGATATGACGGGAACATTAGCGGAAGAAGTAAAAAACGAGATACTCGGAGAGATTCCACTGAGCCGCATCGGTGATCCCGAGGAAGTGGCCCAGGCGGTCTTGTTCCTTGTTTCTCCGGCAGCAGCCTACATCACAGGGCAAACCCTGTGTGTTGACGGCGGCATGGTAATGTAGACAGAGTCGCAGGCGTGCGTAACTCCAGCGGAAGGAGGTGAATAAAACAGAATGTCCATTTTCGATAAGGTAAAGTCAATCGTTGTCGATCAACTCGGGGTGGATGAGAGCGAGATCACCTTGGAAACCTCCTTCGAAGAGTTAAATGCCGATTCCTTAGATATTGTTGAACTTATTATGGCTCTGGAAGAGGAGTTTGACTTGGACATACCGGATGAAGACGCTGAAAAGATCCGGACAATCGGTGACGCAGTAAACTACATTAAGGAAAACAAGTAGTTGCCCCAAGGTCCCGTAGAATACTGCGGGGCTTTCTTTTAGGACAGCCCTCTCAACTGAGGTTAAGATATAAATATTTCGAACAGTCTAGCGTCAAAAATTTTCAGGGGTAGGCGTTGGCGGATTTGTTTTAAGATTAAGGAGGATTTGGCGTGAAAATACCTGAACTTCGCCTGGCTGATTTGGTTGCGAAGGTCCCGGTGATTCAAGGCGGGATGGCGGTTCGCATCTCAATGGCACCGTTAGCGGCTGCCGTGGCCGAGGAAGGCGGAATCGGGCTTATTGCCGGAAGCGGGCTTACCGTGGCCGAACTGAGAGCGGAAATCCAGGAGGCGCGTAACCGGACTAAAGGAATTATCGGAGTCAACATTATGTTTGCAGTAAGGGAGTTTGCGCAGTTGGCCAAGGCCGCCCTGGAAGAGAAAGTTGACCTCTTGGTTTCAGGTGCCGGTTTTTCACGCGATATGTTCACCTGGGGCAAGGAAACGAATACCCCGGTTGTTCCGATTGTTTCGTCTGCAAAGCTTGCCAAACTCTCGGAAAGGCTGGGGGCTGCAGCTGTGATCGTAGAGGGCCAGGAAGCGGGAGGGCACTTAGGCACAGACCGCTCGATGCGGGAGATCGTGCCTGAGGTCAAAGAGGCTGTGAAGATTCCGGTGATTGGTGCAGGCGGGGTTGTTAACGGGGAGGATGTGGCCGAGATCTTAAGGCTGGGAGCGGACGGAGTGCAAATGGGGACCCGCTTTGCCCTTAGCGAAGAGAGCAGTGCTGCTCCCGCCTTTAAGAACTACTTGCTAAATGCCAAAGAAGAAGATATGGTAATCGTGCAAAGCCCGGTAGGTTTGCCTGGGCGGGGAATCAGCAATCCTTTCACGCAAAAACTGGCAGCTAACGAAGAGGTGAAGCCCCGTGTCTGCACTCGTTGTCTTAAGCACTGCGCCGGAAATTTTTGTGTTTTCAGCCGCCTCGTACAGGCGCAGTCCGGGGATGTGGAGGAGGGACTGATCTTCTCAGGTTCCAAGTTCCATAAAATCAAAGAGATATTATCTGTGCACCAGATTTTCGAGAATTTGAAAAAAGAGATACTCCAAGTGTGTGATTAAAGGAGGAAGGGTGAAAACATGAAGCACCGCGCGGTAATTACGGGAATGGGAGTGATCTCCCCGGTTGGCAACAACCTTGAGGAGTTTTGGGATAACTTGGTAAACGGGAGGTCGGGTATTGATTTTGCTACCCGTTTTGATACCAGCACTTTGCCTACGAAAGTTGCGGGGGAAGTCAGAAACTTCGAACCTACAGAATGGCTCGACAAGAAAGAAAGCAGGCGTATGGACCGTTTTGCCCAGTTCGCGGTAGCAGCTGCCAAGATGGCGGTTAAAGATGCCGGGCTGAATTTAGAGCAGATTGACCGGGACCGGGCCGGAGCGGTTATCGGCTGTGGTATTGGCGGGGTTATTACTTTTGAAGAGCAGAAAGAAGTCTTAATTGCCAAAGGGCCAGGTCGGGTAAGCCCGTTTTTTGTGCCGATGCTGATTAGCAATATGGCTGCCGGGCACATTTCGATCGCCTTCGGTTTGCAGGGGCCAAGCCTCACGGTTACGACTGCCTGCGCTTCGGCCACTGATGCTATCGGTAGAGCTTTGCGCCTGATTCAGAGCGGGGAAGTCGACTTAGTGCTGTGCGGCGGAACGGAAGCGCCCTTGACTGAACTGGCGTTTGCCGGGTTCTGTTCGATGAAGGCAATGTCTACCGAAAAAGAAAATCCGGCTGAAGCCTGTCGTCCTTTCGACCAGCGCCGCAGTGGCTTTGTGATGGGAGAAGGGGCAGGGATTCTGGTGCTTGAGTCTCTCGCACACGCACAAGCGCGCGGAGCTCGTATTTATGCCGAATTGGCCGGATATGGTGCCTCCTCTGACGCTTATCATATAACGACTCCGGTTCCGGGAGGAGAAGGAGCGGCGAAAGCTATGCGCAAAGCCTTGGCGGATGCAGCCCTGAATCCGGAAGACGTGACTTATATTAATGCCCATGGCACCGGCACTGATGCCAATGATGCCACGGAAACTGCAGCGATCAAGGGAGTTTTTGGCCCGGCGGCCGCGCAAGTGGCAATTAGTTCAACTAAATCAATGACCGGGCATTTAATGGGGGCAGCAGGCGGGGTTGAAGCCATCATTTCGGCCTTGGCGATTGAGCGCGGAGTGATCCCCCCCACCATTAATTATGGAGAACCGGATCCGGACTGTGATCTTGATTATGTGCCCAATAAAGCTCGGACGGCAGAGGTTAAGGCAGCGATGTCGAATAATCTTGGTTTTGGCGGACACAATGCTACGGTTATTCTTAAGAAATTTGCCTAGAGATAAGGGGTCGTGCCAATTGTGAAAAAGCACCGCCGTAATTTTAGTCTACGTCCGGACAAAGCGGGTACTGGGGAATCTGAGTCGGGCAGCCGTAAGCGGGTCGGTTGGCGGCTGGCGCAGAAGCTCGGGCTGGAAGGCCAGCCGGATCATCTCCTGGTTACTGCCTTGACCCATCCTTCCTTTCTCTTTGAGAACCCTGTTTCAGGGAAGGAGAATAACCAAAGGCTGGAGTTTCTCGGGGATGCCATCCTGGATTTCATCGTGGGGGAATATCTCTATCTGAATTACCCTGGGAAACCTGAAGGGGAACTTACCAAGATGCGGGCCGCAGTTGTCAACGAAACCACCTTGGCGCAAAAGGCCAGAGAGATTGAACTTGGCACGGAGCTGTTGCTGGGCCGGGGTGAACAGGCTTCAGGGGGCAGAGAGCGCCCTTCGATCTTGGCCGATGCCTGGGAAGCGGTAATTGGGGCGATCTATCTCAAGTACGGCTTAGCAGAAGCGCGCAGGATTATTCTAAAACTCCTGAAGCCTGCGATCGAGGAAGTGGCCAAAGGAAACTACGGAGATTATAAGACCATGCTGCAGGAAAAGGCGCAGCGGGAAGAACACGAAGTCTCATATCGGATTCTGGCAGAAGATGGGCCGGATCACTGCAAAGAGTTCACAGCAGGGGTTTTCCTCAAGGGCAAGCTCATGGCAAGCGGCAGTGGCCGCACGAAAAAAGAAGCGGAACAGCACGCCGCGCAACAAGTATTGGAACAATGGGGGAGGGAGAGCGATGGGCGCTGAACTCCCTGTTTTTTTGAAAGAAATTCAAATTCAGGGGTTTAAGTCATTTGCTCACCGCATACGGCTCGAACTTGGCACGGGGTTAAGTGTGATCGTCGGGCCGACCGGGAGTGGCAAGAGTAATGTGGTTGATGCCCTGCGCTGGGTTTTAGGGGAGCAAAGTGCCAAGAGCCTGCGCGGGAGCAAAATGGAAGATGTAATTTTTTCCGGGAGTTCCCGCCGCCGTCCGGTGGGAATGGCCGAAGTCACGCTGGTTTTTGACAATGCAAGTGGGCTTTTTCCCTTGGATTTTCAGGAAGTAACGATCACCAGGCGGGTGTACCGGGACGGAGAAGGACAGTATTTGATCAATAAGGCTCCCTGCCGTCTGAAAGATATCCATGAGCTTTTTATGGATACGGGGGCAGGCAAAGAGGGTTTTTCCGTCATCGGCCAGGGCCGGGTGGAAGAAATTCTGAACTCCAAAGCCGAGGAAAGGCGCTTCCTCATCGAAGAAGCGGCCGGGATCAGCAAGTACCGTGTGCGCAAGCGCGAAGCCGTCAAACGTCTGGAGGATACTGAGCGCAACCTGGAACGGCTGGAAGACATTAAGCAAGAGATTGAAATTCAGTTGGAGCCGCTGGCAGTTCAGGCTGAGTCTGCTAAGCGCTTTGTGGAGCTGGCAGAGGAGAAACGTCACTTAGAAATCGAGTTGGCTGTGTCCGAACTGAGCGGGGTCAAAGGGAAAACGGACCGGGCCGAGCGGGAACGGACAGGGTTAATTGATGCGCAGGCTGAGGCCCAAGCAGGTTTGGCCCGCTCTGAAGCCTTGTATGTGGAGGACAAGCTTGCTTTAGGCAGGCTGGAAGAGCGCTTGCAAGAGCGGCAGCAGGCAGTATTTGCCGCCGAGCAGCTAAGTCAGGGTGCTGATAATAATTTGAAGTTGAACCAGGAGCGCCAGCATAATTGCGCGGAACAACATAAAAGAGTTGCCGCAGAGTCCCAGGAAGAAGTAGTGAAGCGCACCAGAATTCAGGAAAAGATAGAATCCCTAGCCGGGCGGCAAAGTGTCCTCCGGGCTACGGTTAGGGAAGCCCTGGCTAAGCTGAAAGAAGAGGAAGGTAAGCTCCTCCGGCTCAAAGAGAGCCACGGGGTTGAAGAACTTGAGCGGCTGAAAGCGGAGTTGTTTGAAATTCTGGCTGAACAAAGCCGGTGTTCCAATGAACTTACAGGCTTTAAGCACAACCTGGCAGCAGTAAATCAGGAACAGAGCCAAATCTCGGCTGAACGCAGTGCTAAAGAAGCCCAGCTTCAAGAACTTGCGCTTGCCCATGAGAACCTTGATTCCTCGCTTAAGGGACTGGAGCTTAAGGAAAGAGAGTATGCCGGTCTGGAGGAAACTTTCCAACTAAAGCTGGCTGAGCTTGGCAAAGCCCTGGCTGAGGAGGGCCGGACAGATACGGAGTTATCGCGGCGGCTGGAGCAGACTAAGGCCAGATATCAGGCTCTCAAAGCCCTCGAAGATTCTTTGGAAGGATATCAGCGCGGGGTGCGCGAGGTTTTGCTAGCTAAGAAAAAGGGAGTAAAGGCCTGCAGTGGTCTGTGCGGCACGGTGGCTGACCTGGTAAAAGTGGAAGAGAAATTAGAACTGGCGATCGAGACTGCGGCAGGTGGGAGCCTGCAAAGTGTGGTCGCTGAGACGTTGGACTTTGCTAAGGCCGCTATCGCATACTTAAAGGAACAGAAGCTGGGGCGGGCAACTTTTCTACCCTTGGACGTTATCCAAGGGAGTAGGCTGGAGCCGGAGCGCGCAGTTCGGAGTGACCCGGGCTTTGTCGGACTGGCCAGCACTTTGGTCCAGGTGGCGGAAAAGTACCGCCCTGCTGTGGAATTTGTGTTAGGACGAACCTTGGTAGCGGCAGATATGGAGGCTGCCACCAGGATTGCACGCCAGTGCGGCTATAAAGTGCGGATCGTAACCCTGGACGGGGATCAGATTCATCCTGGCGGTTCCCTTACCGGAGGCAGTGTCCAGCGCAAGGGCCCAAACCTCCTGACGCGCGCCCGCGAGCTCGAAGAGCTGGCGCAGGAATTGGACAGCCTGGAGCAAACAAAGGCTGAACATGCAAAGAGATTAGCGCTTGTACGCGCGGACAGGGAGGAAGCGGAATCTAAGTATGCGGCCCTTGATGCCGGGAGTCGGGAGCTTAGGGAGGAAAAGGCAGCCCTAAGTGTGCGGGTGGAACAAGGGCGCCTGCAGCTTAAAAGGCTGGAAGATGAGTTTAAGCTTCTGGGACTACGTGGTCAAGAGGGAGATGTGCGGCAGGAAGAAATAATGACTGCCTTTAACCAGGCTGCTGCTCGTTTAGCTGAGATTGAGGACAAGGCAGGGGTCTTGCGCCGGGAGTTAGCCCGTAATGAACAGCTGGCCAAAGAAACAGCTGCTGGAATCGAAGCTTTGACGGCAGAGCTTACAGAAAGCAAAGTGCAATATGCCAAGTGGGAGCAGGAACTATCCCAGGCCGAATCGCTCCTGGCTGCGGAGCGTATAGCACTTCAGGAGAATGAAAAAGCGCTCGCTGCCAAGCAGGAAAATGAGCGTCAGCTTTTACAAGCCCTGGGTGCTCTTGAACAAGAGCGAGAAAACCTGCAGCAACGATTGGCTGAAGTAAGAGACACTCTTAGACGTGAGCAGGAACTTCTGATCCAGTTGCGGCTCGAAAGAGAGACACTCTCGGCTGTGGTGGTTAGGCGGGAAGAAGAGGCTCAGGACAAGCGTCGGGAATTACAGGAACTTGACCAGAAACTGCATGTGCTTGAGGTTCGCCTGGCCCGTTCAGAAGCGGAATGGGAGAGCGGCCTTAAACACCTGGCTGAGGAGTTTTCCCTAAGTTGGGAGGAAGCCAGGGCTTTGAATTCCAGTCAAGGACGGGAAGGCCTGGCGCAAAGGATTCAGGAGCTGAAAGCTGAGATCGAAGGCATCGGAGCGGTCAATCAGGCCGCAATCGAGGAATACCCAAAGCTATGGCAAAGGCATGAGTTTTTAACGGCCCAGCACCGTGACTTAGTGGACGCGTACCGAACTTTGCGCTCTTTAATCTCGGAACTGGACAAGACGATGAGCGAGCGCTTTCACAGCGGTTTTGAAGCAGTGCGCGATGCCTTTGGCGAAGTGTTTAAGGAACTGTTTCATGGCGGACAGGCTGAACTCAGGCTGGTGGAACCAGATAATCTGTTGGAAACGGGGATAGAGATAGTGGCCCAGCCTCCGGGCAAAAAACTTCAGCTCTTATCCTTACTCTCGGGAGGGGAAAGGGCTCTAACCGCAATTGCCCTGCTTTTTGCCCTGTTGCGCGTGAAGCCGAGCCCGTTTTGTGTCCTGGATGAGATTGAGGCATCACTTGATGACGTCAATGTGACCAGGTTTGCCGAGTATCTCAGGCGTTTGGCCCATTCAACCCAATTCATTGTTATTTCCCACCGCAAGGGGACCATGGAAGCGGCAGACGTCCTCTGCGGGATTACGATGGAGGAGTCAGGGGTGTCGAAGCTTTTAACGGTGCAGATGGATGAGCCTTGGGATGATCCTGCCTCTGCGTAAGGTAAGGTTGTCGTGCTGCACAGCCGAAACAGTTTAGCGACTGTTTCGCACCACGCGCCGGAGCAAATCAGTTAATTGAGCGGAGGGAGGAATTGTGATAAAATAGCGGCAGACATCCCCTTAGGAAGGAAGACATAAAATGGCAGGCTTTTTTGCCCAGCTTAAAGCAGGATTAACTAAAACCCGGGAAAATTTCGTGCAAAAAGTCGAGCAATTATTCACAGGGCGCACGAAAATAGATGATGACTTATATGAGGAATTGGAAGAACTCCTCATCCGCTCTGATGTTGGTGTGAATACTTCCCTTGAACTGGTCCGGCGTTTGCGGGAAGAGGTCAAAAGCAGGAAAATCTCCGAGGCTGGCGAACTCCAGACAGTATTGCAAGAACTCATTGCGGAGATGCTGGGGGAGCAGCAGACTCTTAATATTGCCGCAGGTGGGCCAAGTATTATCTTAGTGGTGGGCGTGAACGGGGTTGGTAAAACCACTACTATCGGAAAACTCGCCAACCACCTGCGCCAGGAAGGGAAGAGAGTGCTTCTGGCGGCGGGTGACACTTTCCGGGCTGCAGCCATTGACCAGTTAGAAATATGGGGTACACGCAGCGGAGCGGAAGTGATCAAGCAGAAAGAAGGGGCTGATCCGGCGGCAGTGGCATATGACGCCATCCAGGCAGCCAAGTCGCGCGCGGCGGATGTGGTGCTCATGGATACTGCCGGACGCCTTCACAACAAAGTGAACTTAATGGAAGAACTGCGTAAGGTCAAGAAGGTTATCTCCCGGGAAATTCCGGAAGCCCCGCATGAAGTGCTGTTGGTGCTTGACGCCACCACTGGCCAGAACGCTTTGCAGCAGGCTAAGCTTTTTCAGGAAGTGGCCGGAGTCACGGGTATCGTGCTGACCAAGCTTGACGGAACGGCCAAAGGCGGTGTCGTACTGGGGATTCAGGGAGAGATAGGGATTCCGGTAAAATGGATCGGGATCGGAGAGGGAATGGAGGATCTGCGCCCGTTCGTGCCGGGGGATTTTGCGGCAGCGCTTTTTGATCGCGCAGAAGAGTAGCCGCGCCAGCGGCAAGGGGGTCTGTATTTGAGAAAGGAGGTTGGGATGTGAAAGCGATCGAATGGCTGGGGAATGCCCTTAAAATTCTGGATCAGACTAAACTCCCGCTTCAAACTCTTTTCAGGGAAGCAAAATCGTTTGAGGAAGTAGCGGAAGCGATTGAACGCATGGAGGTGCGCGGGGCGCCGGTTATTGGCGCGGCGGCTGCTTATGGCTATGCTTTAGGGGCTTTGTCCTTTAGCGGGCCGCGGGCAGAGTTTACCACTTACATGGAAGAGGTGCAAAACCGGCTGGCAGCTACCCGCCCTACTGCTGTCAACTTGTTCTGGGCTTTAAGACGTATGGAAGACCGTCTGCGGGAAGTGCGGGATGAGCAAGACTTGGATGATATAAGGCAGGCTCTGATCTCAGAAGCGGACAGTATTGCGGAAGATGACCGGCGCATGAACCGTTTAATCGGCGAGCATGGCAATTCTCTCATCCCGGAGAACGCAGACATATTAACCCATTGTAATGCCGGAGCTTTGGCTACAGTCGAGTACGGCACAGCCCTTGGGATTATGCGCTCTGCTCATGCGGCCGGGAAAAAGATTCATGTGTATGCGGATGAGACGCGGCCATTTCTGCAGGGAGCACGGCTGACCACGTGGGAACTGATGCAGGATAAAATTCCGGTCACCTTAATCGCCGATAATATGGCCGGAAGCCTGATGCAGCAGGGGAAAATCGACCTTGTTGTCGTAGGGGCGGATCGGATTGCAGCCAATGGAGATACAGCCAATAAGATTGGCACTTATTCCCTGGCGGTATTGGCCCAAGCGCACAGTATTCCCTTTTATGTGGCTGCTCCCACTTCTACTATCGATTTGAAGGTCCCAAGCGGGCAGGATATTCCGATTGAGGAGCGTTCCCCGCAGGAAATGCGGGAAGTGTTCGGCGTGCCGATCGCTCCGCCTGATGTACAAGTTTATAACCCTGCCTTTGATGTTACTCCCGCTAAGTATATCACCGGAATTATCACGGAAAAGGGAATCGTCTCTTCTCCTTATTCTGTCAATTTGCTTAAGCTGATGGTTCGCTCATGAGCCTTAAACAAGATTTGCTTAAAGCCGGCAGAGAAATCCTGGCCTCTGGAATGGTGGCAGGCACCTGGGGCAACCTCTCGGCCTGGGATCAGGAGCGGGAGGGTTTTTGGATTACCCCAAGCGGCATGGACTACCTAACAATTACCGTGGATGACCTGGTCTTGCTTAACCGCGAAGGCCAGGTTTTAGGTGGTTCGCGCAAACCAT
>DAHVVW010000038.1 GCA_027357125.1 Clostridiales bacterium | reverse complement strand
TCTTCATGCTGGGAGTATTTTCGATTTTGGTTCATTCCCTACTTTTACTCTTCAAACTATTTAAAAAAGAAAAAACAAGCAGCTTTGAAAGCTACTTGTTAATCCTCTTTTACATGTTTGCGGGGACATATTTTCTTACCGAAGGGCAAAGCCGTTATGCTTTTCCTACGTTGTGGATTCTAATTTATTTCTTTTGGCAGGTTCCGAAGCTGTTTAAGCTGACACGCTTGCCGCAGTGAGGAAAACTTGCGCAGGCCGCAGCAGAAAGGTTGAGGGCTTGTTCACAAAAAAGCGCCGCGAGTTAGCAAACGCACAGTGGGTTGTCAACGCGCGAGTGGTTAGGCCGTATATTTGTTTGAGTTTTGGTAAGAAGGCAGGGAAGGCTTTTCTTGATGATAGTACAAGTTTCGAAGATAGGCTGGAATCCAGTTTTCTGCCTTGACCAAAATCAGGTTCACGAGCTTGATCGTGGCATAAGCGAACAACATGCCGGCAAGGACGTCGATGACCCAGTGAATTTCTAAATACATAGTGGAATAGATAACACTCAGGCAGAAAAGGCCCCAGACCCACTTGAATAGGCGGTTCTTCTCCTCTAACAGCACCAGAAACATGGCAAAGGCGATTGAGGTATGCATGGAAGGAAAAGCATTCAAAGTCACCCCGGCGGCAGCTTCCGGGGACAGACCCCGGGCCATGCCGTCATGATGCCCGAGCACGTACCATGTTTCCTGAAGATGAAAGCTCAGATAGAAAGGAGTAATCAAAAATACCTGGAAGATATGAGCGGAAAGGAGATACTTAAGGATTTTGCGCAGGTCTTTAGCGATAATAGCTCGGTATATTGGCACAAGCGCCGGAAGCACGAAGCCGTTGGCGTACACCTGACGCATGAACTCAGTAAGCCAGCCGCTCTGGTACACACGGGTAAACGCCGCATCGTTCAAAGGGATGCGCTGAAACAAAGGGTTCAAATCGATCACGATTTTTTGCTCCAACTGCCAACTGAGCATCCTGCCCCACATTTCATAACCATGAATACTTAAATACTGGATAGCAAGGAATATTGGAACAGCTGCCAAGAGAAAAGGAATCCATTTGACATCACGGCGCAGGTCGCTTGTGGCGGTAAAAGCCGCCAAAACCAAAATGAATAAGTAAACTTTGTAAGCGATACCCACTTGTTCTTGGACGACCGTAAGCAGTGCATAGAATAAAAATAATAATCCGATAAGGTACTGATAATACTTGTTGAGAAATTCCCAAATTCTTGTGTACAATGGCACTTTCTTCACTAACATTTATTCCCCTAACATATATTCCCCTAACATGAAATCAGTTTTATATTAAAGCAACAAATTCACACACTCTAAGATAATATTACAAAAAACCTCAAAATGGAATAGGTTCGCACTTGGAATAAATTGAAAAAAGTATGATTAACCAGGGATTCAGCCATACTAAATATGAAATTTCTTGAAGAGGTGAGATGTATGGCTTTGATTCCTTATGATCCTTTCCGCATGCTTGAACCTATTTGGGGCGAGATGGATCGTTTCTTCCAGCGCCGGGATCGCACGGATCTCTCAGAATGGCTATACCGTGTTGATGTGGACGAGACTTCGGACAAAGTAATCGTCACAGCTGAAATCCCGGGAGTAGGGAAAAAAGAGGATTTAGACATTTCAATTGACGCAGACCTGCTCACCATTCGTGGTGAAATAAAGCGCGGTACCCAGGAAGAGGGTAGATTTTCTCGCTTAACCGAGCGTTATTATGGGCAGTTCTCACGCACCATTAATCTGCCGGCTCCGGTCAAAGCAGACGGAACCCATGCCAGTTATAAGAACGGGATTCTCGAGTTAATTTTCTTAAAAGATCAGCACCCAGCTGCCCGGCGGATTGAAGTAGATTTCCATTGAAGTATATTTTGAATATGAAAGCATATAAACAGTGTAACGAGAGGAGGGAAAATAGTTTGCAGGCAGCGCTTCCTTTAGGGCCTCCGGTTGCCCTTAATACCTACGGTGCCACGGCAGCTTTGTTGGTCGGGATAGCTGTTTTCCCTGGCCAGCAACTTTCTACGGAGGTAATTCTTTTCAAATCCGATAAAACCGTTAAGGCCGTTACCACATCTGAATTCTTAACCCAAGAGTCTAGCCTTGGCTACAATAATCAAATTCACGGACAGGAACAGGTTTCGCGGTTAACTTTACGGCAGGAGTTACTTGAACACGCGCGCACCTGGATTGGTGTGCCTTACCTATGGGGAGGCGAGAGCCGAACAGGAATTGACTGTTCGGCCCTCGTACAAAAAGTCTACGCAAAATATGGCATTACTTTGCCTCGCAATTCTCAGGAGCAGTTTCGGCAAGGGGAAGGAGTGGCTCTAGTAAATTTACTGCCGGGGGATTTGGTCTTTTTCAGTACCAATGGGCCAGGGGCGAGCCATGTCGGAATCTATCTCAGTGACGGGGAATTTCTGTCTGCCACTAGGCGGCAGGTGGAAATACAGTCTTTGGATAGTCCCTATTGGCAAAAAGCCTACCGGGGCAGCCGCCGGATTTTGCCGTGAATTCTATCGGCTGAAGCGTTGTGTTAGCTAGCCCATTGTCTTGCCTTGGAGGTTACGTTCGGCTAATTCGATCGCCTTTTTAACCATGTTACCGCAGTCGCGCGAGGAAACTCCTCCAAATCCCTCTTGGTGCAGGGTGTTGGCAAACCCTAATTCGGAAGCAATTTGCTCTTTAAGAGCAGGAGACATCGTGTTTTTGCGTCTTTTGGCCATTGAGGAATCCTCCTTTCTGAGCGGTCCTAATTTTAAGCAAGCATTCGGTGAAGCATTTTTAGTTTAACTCAGGTTAAAAGATAATATGTGAGTGCAAATTTCTCTTAAGTGGAAATTACTAGGTAGTCATAATAAAGATAGTATTCAGGTAAAAATCAGTTGACTTTGCCAGATGGACACCGTATAATCAAACACAATAGTAATACAGACGAACGCAATGATGGGAGTCATCGAGTGCTAATGTTCTTTAGAGAGCCGACGGGTGGTGGAAGTCGGTGAGCTAGGCAGGAGAGTCCACTCCGGAGCGGCCGATGATAAATCGTGACGGTATTCGCCCGTTATAGCGAAAAGAGTTGGCCGTTTGGCAATATGGGTGGCAACGCGGGAAGATCTCTCGTCCCTACAGGGATGTGAGGTTTTTTTTATTTTGAAGCGATTCCTGTATTGCAAACTAAGTAAGCTAAAGCGTTAGCTTGTAGGCGGCCTTAAACTTGGGTGGCACCGCGGACATTCCCGCCCCAAATTCTTTGGGGTGGGTTTATTTTATTTAAAAACTTTGATATTAAGGAGGAGTGTTCAAATGCTGAAAAAACAATATTTAATGGTTCCTGGCCCGACTGCAGTGCCGGAGCGGGTGCTGCAGGCAATGCACCGTCCCATGATCAACCATCGTGGCCCTCAGTATGAAGGGATGTTTCGTTCAATCTCCGAGGGACTCAAAAAAGTGTTCAAGACAGAGAACGATGTTTTGACTTTCCCTGCTGCCGGTACGGGTGCCATGGAAGCGGCCCTCGTGAATGTATTATCCCCTGGGGATAAGGTCTTAGCGGTGAGCATCGGGGCTTTTGGCGACCGCTTTGCAGAGATTGCGGCCCGTCACGGAGCGGTGATTGAGAAGCTGGATTTCGAATGGGGAACCGCGGCAGACCCTGCCCGTTTGGCTGAAAGATTAACGCAAGACAAAGCTCATGAGATTAAAGCAATTCTACTCACACATAACGAAACATCCACCGGTGTTACTAACGATATCCAAGCTTTGGCCAAAGCCCGCGGCAACCATCCGGCCTTAGTGCTTGTGGATGCGATCAGTGGTTTAGGAGCAATCAACCTGGAAATGGATGCCTGGGGTTTGGACATTGTGGTCACCGGAGCGCAAAAAGCCTTGATGATTCCGCCCGGACTGGGTTTTGTGGCCATGAACGAACGGGCATGGGGTGCCCAGGCTGAGGCCAAAATGCCGAAGTTTTACTGGGATGCGCAAAACATTAAGAAATCCCTGGCTAAATGGCAAAACCCATATACCCCGCCGGTCAGCCTCCTATACGGACTGGAAGAATCCCTGAAACTTATGGAAGAAGAAGGGCTGGAGAACATTTTCCAAAGGCATCAGAAACTGCGGGATATTTTGCGGGCCGGACTTAAAGCTTTGAAGCTTTCTCTCCTGGCAGATGATGCCGTAGCCTCGGCTGCTGTCACAGCAGTGCTCGCTCCGGAAGGGATGGAAGGCAAGAAGATTCAGAAACAGATGAAAGACCGCTTTGGCATTACTTTGGCCGGCGGACAAAAGAAACTGGAGAATAAGATCGTGCGCATCGGGCATGTTGGGTATGTGGCTGAAACCGATATTCTGGTTACTTTAGCCTGCTTAGAGATGACCTTGCAAACTTTAGGAATCCCAGTGGAATACGGGGCTGCCGTGAAAGCGGCTGAACGAGTCATAATGGAGGGATAAGGAATGAAAGTTCTGGTCACGGACAAGGTTTCGGAAAAAGGGGTAACCGTTTTACAACAAGAGTTTGACGTTGACATTAAGAATAGCTTAAGCCCGGAAGAACTGCTGGAGATTATTCCGCAGTATGACGCCCTGGTCGTGCGCAGCGAGACCAAAGTGACCAAAGCTGTGCTTGAAGTTGCTGCTAATCTTAAAGTAATCGGGAGGGCCGGAGTCGGGGTTGATAATATTGACGTTCCGGCAGCTACCGCCAAAGGGGTCATTGTGCTTAACGCCCCGGACGGCAATACGATTGCGGCCACAGAGCACACCATGGCCATGATGCTCTCTTTAGCCCGCAATATTCCCCAGGCTTACCGTTCGATGAAGGAAGGAAAATGGGAGCGGGGCAAATTCATGGGTGTGGAGATGCGGGAGAAGGTACTGGGGGTTGTGGGACTCGGTCGCATCGGTTCCGGCGTTGCGAAGCGTTCGTTAGCCATGGACATGAAAGTCATTGCCTATGACCCGTTTATTACGGCAGAACGAGCCAAGGATCTGGGGATTGAACTGGTAGAGCTGGACGGCATTTTTGCGCGTGCGGATTTTATCACGTTCCATTTGCCCTTGACACCTGAGACCAGAGGTCTTGTCAACAAAGAGGTCTTTGCCAAAATGAAAAAAGGGGTGCGCCTTGTCCAGTGCGCCCGGGGCGGGATCATTGATGAAGAGGCTTTAGTTGAAGCGGTGAAGGAGGGGATCGTTGCCGGGGCAGCAATCGATGTCTTTGCCAAGGAGCCTGTTGATCCGGAAAATCCCTTATTTGCTTTGGATAATGTAATTTTTACGCCGCACTTGGGAGCTTCCACGAAAGAGGCCCAAGTGAACGTGGCGGTAGACGTGGCAGAGGGAGTGGCTACAGCCCTGCGTGGTGAGCCGGTGATGACTGCTGTGAATATGCCGCCCGTACCGGCCGTGGTCATGAAATTTATTCAGCCTTACCTGCGCCTGGTGGAAAAAATGGGCACTTTGGCAGTTAATCTTGCAGACGGTCGGATTAATAATATTGAAGTGACTTATAACGGGGAAATCAGCGAAGTTGACACCAAGATGCTAACTCTGGCCGCAGTCAAAGGAGTCTTAAACCCGATGCTCCAGGAATCTGTCAACTATGTCAGCGCTCAGTCTGTGGCCAAGTCGCGCGGCATCGTAGTTAAGGAAGTTAAGAGCAAGGAAACCCAGAATTTCGCTAACCTCATTACCCTGTGCGTTGTAACAGACAAAGGGGAGCACAAGGTTGCCGGCACCTTATTTGGCCAGCAGGAGGCCCGCATTGTAGCGATTGACGCCTACCGGGTCGATGCCAGGCCCAAGGGTTGCTTGCTGATTAGCCCGCATACTGATCGCCCTGGGATTATCGGCAGAGTCGGTAATATCCTCGGGGACAACAATATTAATATTAACAGCATGCAGGTCGGCCGCAGCGAGGAGTTGGGCCAGCAGTTGATGGTATTAGGAGTTGACACTCTGATTCCTGACGATGTCTTGACCAGGATTAAGCAAGTAGAAGGAATTCTCGGGGGCAAAGTCGTGAATTTTAATGGCCTCAGCGATTAGGTTTTCTTTATTTAGCCGGGATTGGCCAAAAAAATTACCCTGCATTCGTAAATGATGCGGGGTAATTTTTTTGGTAAGACCTGGTGTTAATGGCACAACTTTTGCAAAGACAAGTTGTGCTTTTTGTTATAAACTACAGACAACCTTGGTTAGCAAACCGGGTTTTCATTCCCTGGCACAAGGATAAGGAGGTTTTTATGACTAAAGTTAAAAAAATCGCAGCATCTTTAACTGCAGCTAGTTTGTTTATCACTATTTCTTTAGGTATTGTCACGGCAGCTCCCGTGACTGTCAATGGTGATGTGTTCCCGGCAGGCGTAGGTCAAACCGAGTTGGCTTTGGCAAGCAGTGCTAATGTCGTCAACGGGTCAGATCCTGCGGTTCAAGGACAAGCCCAGGCCAGTCAGAATGTGGATGCAGGTGCGGCAGGTGCGGCAGTTCCAGCTCAAGCAGTGGTTGCCAAACCTCAGGCAGCACCTGCTCCCGTGAAACCAGCAACTTCAACCGCAAAGTCGGCACCCGTTAAAAGCCAACCCGCTTTGAGCAGAGGCACTTCCATTTCAACAGCGCCATCTAAAGCTGACGCTATCATAGCTACGGCTAAGAAATATCTCGGTGTTAAGTATCAGTGGGGAGGAACCACTCCGTCCGGATTCGACTGTTCCGGTTTTGTACAGTATGCTTTTGCCCAGAATGGCATTTCCCTGCCCCGGACTTCCAGAGATCAATTCCAAGTAGGGACAGCGGTTTCTTTTAGTTCGCTGAAACCGGGAGACTTAGTCTTTTTCTCCTTGGATGGAGACAAGGTCATTGACCATGACGGAATTTATATCGGCAACGGTCAATTCATTAACTCCGCAAGCTCGAAAGGTGTAGCAATCTACACGATGAATTCTTATTGGCAGTCCCATTTTGTTGGGGCAAAACGGGTTCTGTAAGAGCAAAGACGTCCCTGCCACTGACACGGCACCGGCAACCTCCGGAACAACAAAGCTGTCCTGCTATGCAAGTGCGGGACAGCTTTGTTTGGCTAATTAGGTAGCGTTAAAACGTGGTATAATGACGAGAGAGGTGAATCGGAGGGGAAGTTTAGTGCCGTTATTATTTGGAACAGCAGGAGTTCCGCTGTCTGCGTCTAATTCTTCGAGTGAGAGCGGAGTGAAGAGAATTCGCGAGTTAAATCTGGGTGCGCTTGAGCTTGAGTTCGTGCAAGGAGTACGGATGGGTGCCGAGAAAGCCCGCATTGTCGGAGCGGCAGCCGTGGAACAAGGGATTGTCTTAAGCTGCCATGGCCCGTATTGGATCAATTTTAATTCGCGCGAAGAGCAGAAAATCAGTGCCAGCCGTGAGCGTTTGATTCATACGGCCCGAATTGCCAAGATTCTAGGGGTGCGCAGTGTTGTCTTCCACCCGGCCTTTTATCATGATGACCGTCCAGAACTCGTACTGGAGCGGGTGGTGACAGAGTTGTTAAAGGTGCGGGAGATTCTGGCGGCAGAGGACAATGAAGTGATTCTGAGACCGGAAACTACCGGAAAACCGAGTCAGTTTTGCAACTTAGAGGAAACAATCGAGCTGGCTTTGCGGGTGCCCGGAGTCTTACCATGCATTGATTTTAGCCATCTGCATGCGCGGAGTAACGGTCGAATTAATAGTTATGACGAATTTTGCCATGTGCTTGATCAAACAGCGGAGGCTTTAGGAGAGCGCTGGGTTGAGAATGTGCATTTTCATATCTCAGGGATTGAGTATGGCCTCAAAGGGGAGAAGCGCCACCTGATCTTGACGGAGTCGGATCTGCGCTATCAAGAGCTGCTGCAGGCTGCGCGCAGTTTCGGCGTGGAAGGGCTGGCGATCTGTGAAAGCCCGAACTTGGAGGAGGATGCGTTGCTGATGCAGGCCGCCTATAATACTTTGGGGTGATTATTCAGGAGTCAGAATTCAGTAGTCAGTAGTCAGAATCTATCTGAGAGAAAGAAATTGGCTTGGCTGGACACACAGTTATTAACTTAAGGGAGTGATGAAAAATGAATTATACTGCTGCCCATAATAAAGCCTTAGAGATGTTTCAGGCACAGTCTCCGGAAGAGATGGCGCGTTATTCCGGGTATCAGTTGCGGGACAATCGCTTTCAGGTAAATTTTCTAGGGCAGGAATTCGAGGTGGAATATCCCACGGGGAAATTCTCTCCAGAGCCTTCACCTGAGGGGGAACTGCCGATCTTCGCCCAGATTTTGATTCTTCATTACTTAGCGAATACCAAGCCAGTGACTGAGGAAGGAAAGCTCATTTCGTATAAGGAACTACCGGGCGGAAACATCTATATTCAGCCTTTTACCAACCGGGCCATTCGTCCCTTAGTGCAACAGTTCGGGGATAATCCGGCCAGCCTGATCGAGGTAGCTTCTGAAATCGGTGGGGAGCCTGTGCGCCATGGGGATGCTGCGGTGCTGGTGCGTGCCTTTCCGCGCGTGCCTGTAACCATGGTCGTGTGGGGCGGGGATGATGAGTTCCCTGCATCCGGGAATATTTTATTTGACGCTTCGGCAGGCTCAGTTCTGCATACGGAAGATTTTGCAGTTTTAGCAAGCTTTGTGGTCGCAACCATGAAACGACTGGCTCAAAAATAGCACTAACATAGCATGCATGGATTTTGAAGAGGCGGTTTGCTGTCACAGCGAGCCGCTTTAGTGCTATGCAGGCAAAAAACGGCAGGATAATCTGTGTGTATGCAGACCAAACTAATCTGGGAGGGAATAGCCATGCACACATTATGGAAAGGCTCGATTAGCTTCGGTCTGGTGAACATACCGGTGAAAATGCACGCGGCTACCGAGTCCCAAGAGTTTCAATTTCACTATTTGCATAATAAGTGTCAGCAACGCATCCGTTACCTCAAGAAATGTCCTCATTGCGAGGAGGAGGTGGGGAGTGCGGATTTGGTCAAAGGGTACGAATATGAGAAAGACCGTTATGTGATTTTAAGTGAGGAAGAATTGTCTGCGTTCGAACAGCCGAAGTCGCGGGCGATCGATATTCTTGACTTTATTAATTTGGAAGAAATCGATCCGATTTATTACCAAAAGTCATACTATTTGGCGCCCGAAGATATAGCGCAAAAGGCTTACCGCCTGCTGTACCAGGCGATGGAAAATAGCGGCAAAGTAGCCTTAGCGCGCATTACTCTGCGCTCGAAACAGCATCTTGCCTGTTTACGCGTGTTTGAACAGGGGCTTGTGCTGGAAACGATGCATTATCCCAGTGAGATCCGTCATTTGGATGCCGTCTGGGACAGAGTTTTCCCGACTGAGGCCGAGCTTCAGATGGCAGTCCAGTTAATCGAAAATTTAGCTCATCCCTTTGAACCCGCTAAATACCGGGACGAAGTGAAGGAGCAGTTAGCGGAAATGATCGAGAACAAAGTCGCGGGTGAAACCGTTAAAGTGAGCGCCGCCCCTGTTAAAGGCAAGGTTTTAGACTTAATGGATGCCTTGCGCGCGAGCCTGGCGCAGACCGAGGAGCAAAGAGGGAAGCCGGAGGCTTCTGCTCGGGCTGAAGCCGGAGACAATAGTGTGCATGGGGATACAACGGACAGCGTAGGGCAGACCGGTGAACAGCCGCCCAAGTCTACGCTTACTCCACGTAAACGCACGGCGCGTAAGGCTAAGGGAGCTTAAAAAGGGGAATACAAGATGCCTAAAACAGCCTTGAAAGCGGAGCAGTCGACCCTAGTCGAGGTCGAAGGGAAAACTCTTGCGATAAGAAATCTCGATAAAGTGTATTTTCCGGAGAGCGGGATTAGCAAAGGGGAGTTGATTCAGTTCTATACTGAGATGGCTCCCTTTATTCTTCCTTATATTAAGGAGAGCCCATTTACCATGGTTCGATATCCGGACGGGATAAGCGGGGAGTATTTCTACCAGAAAGAGTGTCCACCCACTGCTCCGGCATGGGTCAAGCGCTACCGCGACCCCCGTTCGGAACAAAGCTCAACCTATGTGGTTTGCGATAACCTGGCAACTTTGGTTTACCTTATTAATTTAGGCTGTATTGAAATTCACGCCTGGGCCTCCACCATGGATAAGCCTGATTATCCAGCCTGGGCAGTCTTCGATTTGGACACCGACCCTCCGTCAGGAGTACGAG
>DAHVVW010000383.1 GCA_027357125.1 Clostridiales bacterium | reverse complement strand
ACGTTTTCTTTCAGGAAATTCTCGCGGGTCGGAATTCTGAATTCTGAGTTCCGACCCATGAATTTGACATGTAGGTTAATACAATTGCTCTTGTCTTATAGATTTTCCTTGCAAAACTGTTTGGTTTTTGAGATAATAAAGTTTACAGATAAAAATTATGGTTAATAAAACCTCTTGACCATTTGAGTTATTTATCCTATAATCGTTGTTGTGAACGGCATTCCTCGATAGCTCAATGGTGGAGCAACCGGCTGTTAACCGGTAGGTTGCAGGTTCGAGTCCTGCTCGGGGAGCCATTTTATTTTGTTTTATTGCGGGCCCTTAGCTCAGTTGGTCAGAGCAACCGGCTCATAACCGGTTGGTCCAGAGTTCGAATCTCTGAGGGCCCACCACAATTCGATATTCGAAATTCGTGATTCGTGGTTCGAATGAACCCGAGCGCGAGGGTTGATCAAATTAAGCGGACATTTTAGGTTTGCTGCAAATAAGACTTAAGTCGAACATCGAATATCGAACTCCGAAAATCGAATTT
>DAHVVW010000382.1 GCA_027357125.1 Clostridiales bacterium | reverse complement strand
TTCCTTAAGCCTGGCTTCCAACCTGGCTACCTGTTCGGCAGTCTCCTGTCGCCGCCTCAGATAAGCCCTGGCCCGGTCATCTTCGGTATTTACCGCTTCTTTTGCCAACTGTTCATCCTGGTCCATTCGCTCTTTCAGCCCGGTTACTGAACGGTTGATATCGGCAATAACCCTGCCAATCTCCTCTTTCGCACGACCAATCTCCGCCTTTTTCCTCTCCAGATTATCCATTTCTCTCCCAATATCAGGAGTTAAACGTCTTGCGAGATTCTCCTTCCGTCTCACAGAGCTTTCCACCCTTTGGCGGTTACTGCGTAAAGCCCAAAGGTCATCCATGGTGAATATTCCCCTGTCAAGCCGGTCAAGTGCATCATGGTAATGTTCTTGTGATATATCCTCAGTGGCGTACAATTTCCGAATTTCATTCCGAAGCAGTTCGTAGTCCATGTTTCTACCTGTATCGTACCTCTCATCATAGTGGTGCGGATGTCGTTCCAAATAGCCCCCGCCACAGCCACCAAAACTAAACATTCCGCCCCATCC
>DAHVVW010000381.1 GCA_027357125.1 Clostridiales bacterium | reverse complement strand
ATCGCACACAGCCACTAATTCAGCATTCGGCAAAGCCACAATCGATTCGGCATGCTTAGGCGCAATCCGCCCGCACCCGATAATTCCAAACCGCATCCTATCCGACATCCATCTTTCCCCTTTCACTTACACATCTTACCTCTAGGGGCAGTAACAATTGCCAAGCGAACCTTTCAGCGGAGTAGCGTAAGCGAGTGCAGACTGCGAAGCGTTTAGCGCGCCGACGGGCTTGTCCATGGAGGGACTGATGCCGCGTGTGCACGGATGCACAGGAGCGGCACACTTCAGGTATTACCCTGTGGTTTCGGACGCGCTAGCGAAGCAGGCAAACTCGATCCTACGGCGAACAGCTTCACGCTGTTCGAGCATACGAAGCTATGGTAAGCGGGCAATTTTACTGTCCCCCTTAAATCTTCTTAATCTTCTCCCGGTTCTCCTGTACATCTTTCGTGGCGTTGCGCGTATCGACCACTACCTGGGCCTTGGCGACCACCCGCTCATAGTCCACGGTACTGTGGTCAGTGAGAATCAGAACACAGTCCGCAC
>DAHVVW010000380.1 GCA_027357125.1 Clostridiales bacterium | reverse complement strand
TATGACTTTCGAGGGATCCAGCCCGCAACTCACCGCCGATGCGGCGTCGTTCGACGAAGCCGTCCTGCCCCGTACAACCGTTCCGGTCTGGGGAACACCGGCCCGCACTCCCGCACGCCACCTGCCGCGCCGGCTCACCTACTCCAAGGCGAAGCGCGTCCTCGACATTGCCGGCGCGCTGGCGATCGGCCTCGTCTTCTCCCCGCTGATCCTCGTCATCGCCGTACGCATGGCTCAAGAGGGCGGTCCCGTCCTGTTCCGCCACCGGCGCATCGGTCAGGGCGGCAAGACATTCGAGTGCCTGAAGTTTCGCACCATGGTGCCGAACGCCGAACAGATCCTGAAGGAGCTGCTCGAGAAAGACCCCGAAGCGCGCGCCGAATGGCTGCGCGATCACAAGCTGCGAAGCGACCCCAGAGTCACGCGGCTCGGCCGCTTCCTGCGCAAGACCAGCCTCGATGAGCTGCCGCAACTCTGGAACGTGCTACGGGGAGAGATGAGCCTCGTTGGACCGCGGCCCATCGTAAAGGAAGAAATGCTTCGCTACGGGCGCT
>DAHVVW010000037.1 GCA_027357125.1 Clostridiales bacterium | reverse complement strand
CTCTTCATATATTAAGTAATATGAAATAGATATTGAAATGAAGGGGTGGACTAGCATATCCATTAGTAGTATAATTACAGAGAATATTTCCCCACTAGATTTTTTCAGTCACGAAAAAACCCTGTAACCCTTGATATTACTGGTAAATTGCGGGAGTGGCGGAACTGGCAGACGCACTGGATTTAGGTTCCAGCGGGTAACCGTGCAGGTTCAAGTCCTGTCTCCCGCACCAATTAATACTGTAACAAATATCAAATCCTCCTTTGTGTGAATTAGGAGCACGCAGAAGGAGGATTTCTCATTATCAGACTGTAATTCATCTTTATTTTGCACTATTTTTGCAGATGGCAGGAAAACCGCTTCCAGTGTGGAAAAATTGAAAGGGGCAGTTTCAACCTTCGACAAGGAACATTTTCAAAAAGGTTGAGAATCAAGGTGGTTTTTGATATATGCCGGACGTTCTAATGCAAATTATTACGCTCTTAGTGGGTGTTGCTAGTTTAATTTTGCTTCTGCTGGTGCTGGTGTTCAAGCCTAAGAGCCACAAGGAAGCTCTGTCTGACATGGAATTCAAAATTTTGGGTCAGCAATTGGAAAAAATGGAACGCTTCCTGCGCGAAGAGATGGCCAGGAACAGGGAAGAGCTTGCGACTGGTACCAGGCAAGGGCGGGAGGAGCTAAGCACTTCCTTTCAGTCATTTAATGACAGTCTCTTGCTAAGAATGAGAGAGATTGCATCTCTGCAGAAAGATCAATTGGATATTTTTAGCGGACAGCTGGCTAAGCTCACCCAGATGAATGAATATAAGTTAGAAAAGGTACGCGCAGCAGTCGATCAAAAATTAACAGAGCTGCGTGAGGCTGTTGAACACAAATTGCACGAGCTTCAACATGAGAACAGCGTCAAATTGGAACAAATCCGGACAACAGTTGACGAGAAACTTCATGCCACTCTGGAACAAAGGTTGGGGGAATCGTTCAAGCTTGTGAGTGAAAGGCTGGAGATGGTGCACAAAGGCTTAGGGGAAATGCAAGCCTTAGCCTCCGGAGTTGGGGATCTCAAAAAAGTGTTAACTAATGTCAAGACCCGCGGAACGTGGGGCGAGATCCAGCTGGGCAGCCTGCTCGAACAGGTGCTCACTCCCGAGCAGTATGCTACCAATGTCGTCACCAAACAAGGAGGAAACGAGCGCGTGGAGTTTGCGGTGAAGCTCCCTGCCCGCGACCACAGCGATCAGATTATCTGGCTGCCTCTTGATGCCAAGTTCCCGCTGGAAGATTACCACAGGCTCCTAGAAGCCCAGGAACAAGCGGATTTAATATTAATTGACGAGTTGGGTAAAGCTTTAGAGAACAGGATTAAAGCAGAAGGAAAGCAGATAAGGGAAAAATACCTTGACCCGCCGGCGACCACGGATTTTGGAATTATGTTTCTCCCTGTTGAGGGGTTGTATGCCGAAGTCTTGCGCCGACCAGGGCTGAGTGAGCTTTTGCAAAGAGAGTACAGGGTTGTGGTAACAGGTCCGACCACATTAGCCGCTTTGTTAAACAGTTTGCAAATGGGTTTCCGGACTTTAGCGATTGAGCAAAGATCGAGCGAGGTCTGGGCTTTATTGGGAGCAGTAAAAACTGAGTTTGGGCGCTTTGGGGATATCTTAGAGAAAACGCAGAAAAAGCTGCAGGAGGCAAGCAATACCATCGAAAGTGCGGCGAAAAAATCCCGTACGATCGAGCGCAAACTTAAAGGGGTGCAGGAGCTCCCTCCCGGAGAAAGCGTAGAACTTCTAAGAGACAGCGGTGATAGTACAGGATAGACGTCAATGGCGTACGAATGCGTCACCGGCAGAAGGATGCGTGGAAGGAAATGAAGCTTAGAGGAGGTAAAATAAAATGCAATCTTTGCGGGTGCTGATTTTCTCTGCGACTTTCGGAGCAGGGCATGTGCGCGCTGCGGAAGCGGTGAGTGAAGCTCTGCTGGCGCGTGCACCGCAAACCGAGGTAATTCACCTGGATTTTGGGGAATTTTTAAGCAAAACCATAAACAAAGTTATTAAGAGCACTTATATTGAGCTAATAAAATACACTCCTAAACTTTGGGGCAAGTTTTATTACCGCACCACTAAAATTTCTCCTGATTCTGTGCTGCAGCGTTTTTTAAATAAATTAGGACGCAGAGAGTTTTTACGCTATATCCATAATCTGCGGCCTGACGTAATTATCTGTACTTATCCCACAGTAGCGGGCGTCCTGGCTGAGCTCAGGTTAAAGAAAGTTCTTGCTATCCCGGTGGTGACTATAGTTACTGATTACACGGTGCATGGGCAATGGATCCATCCGGGAGTGGATCTTTATATTGCAGGCTGCCAGGAGGTTCGTGATAATCTGATCAGGCGCGGTATTGAACCCGGGAGAATTCAAGTAACAGGGATTCCGGTAAGCCCTAAGTTTGAAGGCCAGCCTGACCGTGGTAAGATTCTAAACAGACTGGGACTGGCAGCAGGAGTACCGACGGTACTGGTGATGGGAGGAGCGTACGGTGTACTTGGCGGAGTCAAGCAGGTAGTGAAGTATCTCGGTGACAGTGAAGAACCGGTCCAGTCTATCGTTGTCTGTGGCCGTGATGAAAAACTTTTTAAGTCCCTTGATCAAATAATAGAAGAAGCAAGAAACCCTATTGTCCGGTTTGGATTTGTTACAAACGTCGAGGAACTTATGACTGCCGCTGACCTCATCATTACAAAGGCAGGAGGACTTACGGTGTCAGAATCCTTGACCAAAGGTCTTCCCTTGATAATTTACAAACCTATTCCGGGCCAGGAAGAGGCAAATGCTCATTTCCTCACGCGTATTGGGGCAGGGAAACTGGCTTATACAGAGGGAGAGCTTGAAGAAACGCTTAGTGGCCTCTTACAGGATCCTGAGAAGCTCACTAAGATGAGAAAAGCGGCAACCTCCGCTCTCCCAGGGCGGGCAGCGGAACGGGCAGTGGATCATATCCTGGAATTGCAGGACCCCTTGATTTCAAACGACAAGTTTGGTAGAATGGGAAACGTAAATTTGCCTATTTGCTAGGTCGAGTACCTTAAGGGGGAACATACGTTCCCCCTTTCGAAGTCCTGTTTTCAATATTTAATATTCGAACTACTCAGAAGCCAGGAGTCAGGAGACAGGAGCCAGGAGCCAGTAGTCAGAATGAGAGAACGATGACTATTCAGGATTTTGGGTGCCAATTCAAGGGTTTAAGACCCTAAAAGAATGCCAGAAATCCCTCCTGAATTCTGACTCCTGAATTCTGAATACCTGAATATTATTTTGTTATCAGCAGTTTGTCTTGACGCAATTTAGGCAAAAATAGGAAAGTGTTCGCTTAGGATAAGTTAGTTTAAGGGGGAGCATTTATGTCAGTGAAAGTGGAGAAAGTAGAGAAAATAGAAAAAAACGTGGTGGAAATGGAAGTATCGGTAGAGGCTGAGAAATTTTCCTCTGCTGTGAATAGCGCGGCTAAACAATTAGCCCACAAAGTGAGCATACCGGGATTTCGTAAAGGAAAAGCACCGCGCCGTTTAGTGGAACAGACACTGGGAACTGATGCCCTGTATAATGAAGCGCTTGACCGCTTGCTTGGTCCTGCTTACGCTGAGGCCGTTGTAGAAAGCGGAATTGACCCTGTTGACCGTCCAGACGTGGATTTAGTACAGATCGAAGAAGGCAAGGATTTGATCTTCAAGGCTAAAGTTACAGTTAAACCGGAAGTTGAGTTGGGTGAGTATAAAGGCCTCAGTATTGAACAAGAGGGTGTGGCCATTGATGATATGAAGGTTGAGGAAGACCTCCAACAGAAGCAGGAGCAGCATGCTCGCTTAATCAATATTGAAGAAGGAACTGTCGAACAGGGAGACACGGCAAGTATTGATTTTGAAGGATTTGTGGACGGGGTTGCGTTCCCTGGCGGCAAAGGGGAAAACTATGGCCTTGTCATCGGTTCCGGCACGTTTATCCCCGGATTTGAAGAACAATTGGTGGGAGCGGAAATTGGACAGGAAGTAGAAGTCAATGTTAAGTTCCCAGATGAATATCATAGTGAAGACCTAGCTGGTAAAGAGGCCTTATTTAAAGCTAAAATCCATAAAATCCAACGCAAAGAGTTAGCTCCCCTGGATGATGAATTTGCCAAAGATGTCAGCAATTTCGAAACGCTGGAGGAATTAAAGGAGGACATCCGGAAAAGACTGATAGAAGCTGAGGAAAAACGCGTGGAAAACGCCTTCCGCAATGCTGTGGTCGCCAAGGCTGTGGATAACGCCAGCGTGGAAATCCCGGAAGTAATGATTGATAAGCGGGTTGAGGCCATGGTTCATGATTTGGAGCATAACTTAGCTTATCAGGGACTTAATTTGGAGCAGTATTACGCTTATACGAATTCCAATGAAGAGGATATGCGCGAGCGTTTCCGTCCACAGGCGGCGGAAAGCGTAAAAACTGAACTTGTTTTGGAAGCAGCGGCCAAAGCAGAAGGAATTCAGGTGAGTGAAGACGAACTAAATGAAGAATTGGAGAAATTAGGGGAGCTCTATAAGCAAGACCCGAAAGCACTCAAGGAAAGCCTTGCCGCGCGCGGTGAGTTGGATTATTACAGGCAAAGCCTTATTAATGATAAAACAGTTAAATTTTTAGTAGAACAAAACGCATAAGACGGCGCGCGGAGGGAAATTCTGTGGTAGAGAGGTGAGAGGATGGCAAAATACAGTGATGAAAAAAATCAATTAAAATGTTCATTTTGCGGAAAGACTCAGGATCAAGTCAAAAAACTGGTTGCCGGCCCAGGCGTATATATTTGTGATGAATGCATTGAGCTTTGTAACGAAATTATCGAAGAAGAGCTTAATGAAGACTTGGGCCTGGAAATCGGGGATATCCCCAAACCTAAAGAAATCCGGACTATTTTGGACCAGTATGTGATTGGTCAGGATGATGCCAAAAAGGCCTTGTCCGTGGCAGTGTACAATCACTACAAACGGATAAACCTAGGCATGAAAATTGACGATGTGGAATTGCAGAAGTCCAATATCGTCATGTTAGGCCCCACCGGGTCTGGTAAAACGCTGCTGGCCTCTACTTTAGCTAAGGTGCTCAATGTTCCCTTCGCAATTGCCGATGCTACTTCTCTCACTGAGGCGGGGTATGTCGGTGAGGACGTAGAGAATATTCTCCTTAAGCTGATCCAGGCGGCTGACTATGATGTAGAAAAGGCTGAAAAAGGAATTGTCTATATTGATGAAATAGACAAGATCGCGCGCAAGTCGGAAAATCCTTCAATCACGAGGGATGTCTCGGGTGAGGGCGTGCAGCAGGCTTTGCTCAAAATTCTGGAAGGAACAATCGCCAGCGTACCCCCGCAAGGAGGACGCAAACATCCGCACCAGGAGTTTATTCAGCTTGACACCACCAACATTTTGTTTATTGTAGGCGGAGCTTTTGATGGCATCGATAAGCTAATCCAAACCCGGATCGGGAAAAAGGTCATGGGTTTTGGCGCTGAGATCCAAAAGAAGAGCGATGTTAAGATCGGTGAGATTTTAAATCAAATTCTCCCGATGGATCTTTTGAAATATGGCCTGATTCCGGAGTTCGTGGGCAGGCTGCCCGTGATCGTAACCCTGGATGCTCTTGATGAAGATGCCTTAGTCCGGATTCTGACCGAGCCTAAGAACGCTCTGGTGAAACAGTACCAGAAGCTCTTAGAGCTTGACGGGATTGCGCTTGAGTTCAAAGACGATGCCTTGACTGCTATCTCTGTGGAGGCTATCCGGCGTAACACCGGTGCACGCGGCTTGAGAGCGATCGTTGAAGAAGTCCTGATGAATGCCATGTACGATCTCCCTTCGCGGACAGATGTGACCAAGTGTGTTGTAACCAAGGATGTTATCCTTAAGAAAGAAGAGCCCTTGTTAGTTACAGCAGATAAAGTTAAGAAAAGCAAAAAAGAGGAGTCAGCGTAAAGCCGGGTTAAACCCCGGCTTTTTTCCTTTAGATTGTTTTCCCCTTTTCCTGGCAATACTAACAAGTGGATATTGCCATGGGAGGGAAAAAGGTTTGAGTAGTTTAAGCGGAGTTGTCATGATCGTCCAACTGATCTTTGCAGTTGTGATCGGGTTGTATTTTTGGGGCATGCTCAAATCCCAGCAAGGAACGAAGGTAGCAGTTGAGCGGGAGTCCCGCAAGGAATTAGAGAAACTGGAAAAGATGCGCAAGATTGCTTTAACGACCCCGCTGGCTGAGAAAACGAGGCCGCAGCATTTTGAAGAGATTGTCGGGCAAAGAGAAGGGGTAAAAGCCCTGCGGGCAGCTTTATGCGGGCCTAATCCCCAGCATGTAATAATCTACGGCCCGCCCGGGGTAGGAAAAACTGCGGCCGCACGTTTGGTGTTGGAAGAGGCGAAGAAAAACTCCCTGTCCCCGTTCAAAGAGCATGCTCGCTTTACGGAAATTGATGGAGCTACAGCCCGCTTTGATGAGCGCGGGATTGCCGACCCCCTGATTGGTTCAGTGCACGACCCGATTTACCAGGGTGCAGGGGCAATGGGAATGGCCGGAATTCCCCAGCCAAAGCCAGGGGCAGTAACCAAAGCCCACGGCGGAATCTTGTTCATCGATGAGATTGGGGAATTGCACCCAATTCAGATCAACAAGCTCTTAAAAGTGCTCGAAGACCGCAAGGTTATCCTGGAGAGTTCCTATTACAGCTCCGAAGACCCAAACATTCCAGCCCATATTCACGATATATTCCAGCACGGACTGCCGGCGGATTTCCGCTTGGTCGGTGCTACCACCCGCAGTCCGGAGGATATCCCGCCGGCGATTCGCTCCCGCTGTATGGAAATCTATTTTCGGGCTTTGCTGCCCGTGGAAATCAGCGAGATCGCCCGTGGGGCTGCGGGTAAGATCGAAGTTCCCATCAGCGAAGCAGCGGTGGAAATTGTCAAGCGTTATGCGACGAACGGCCGGGATGCAGTTAACATGGTGCAGCTTGCGGCTGGCGTAGCCCAAACAGAAGGAAAAACGGAAATTGACTCCGCGATCGTGGAGTGGGTGGCCTCGTCTGGGCATTATGTACCGCGGCCGGATAAAAAAATTCCCCCCGAATCGCAAATCGGAGTGGTCAACGGACTGGCAGTGTACGGCCCGGATTTGGGTGTTCTTACTGAACTGGAGGTTACAGCTCAGCCGGTGGTAGCATCTGGCACCGGCCAACTCCTGGTTACAGGGATTGTGGAGGAAGAGGAGCAAGGGAGTGGGGGCCACAAATTCCGGCGCAAGAGTATGGCTAAGAGCTCAATCGAGAACGTCCTAACTGTAATTAGGAGGCAAATAGGGATTGAACCTAAAAATTATGATATCCACGTCAATTTCCCTGGCGGCACCCCTTTAGACGGACCTTCAGCAGGGATAGCCATAGCTGTCGCCGTTGTGTCCGCTATCAGACGGCAGCGGGTGGATCATCATGTGGCCATGACCGGCGAGCTTTCAATCCGGGGCAGGGTGAAGCCGGTAGGGGGAGTCAGCGCGAAAATCGAAGCAGCTCGCCAGGCCGGCTGCCGCAAAGTGTTTATTCCCAGGGAAAACTGGGAAGAGCGCTTTGTGGAGCTAGCAGGAGAGATGGAGGTTCTCCCTGTCGAAGAATTGGCACAAGTTTTGGCCGAAGTCTTATTGGATGAGCCGTCAGTTGAGCGGCTTGAGATCAGACCGCCGCTGGACGAGCTGCTCTCCCGCCTTGACTTTGCCAGGGGCAGTTTGCCTGAGCAAGGGAAAACGTGTTAGAATAGTAAAAGATATAGAATGGCACACTAGTTTTAGTGTGCTTTTTTGATTACAGGGGGGATATGCCTATGACCAAAAGACGCGAATTGCCGCTGCTCCCGCTCAGGGGAATTCTGGTTTTTCCATATATGGTGATTCATCTGGATGTGGGCAGAGAGAGGTCAATCGCAGCCATAGACGAAGCGATGCTAGGAGACAGAATTGTGCTCTTGGCTTCGCAAAAGGAGACGGAGATTGATTCTCCGAATTCTGAAGACATCCATGGAATCGGAACTTTAGCCGAGATTAAACAGTTATTGAAACTCCCTGGAGGAACCATGCGGGTTCTGGTCGAAGGGATTTCCCGCGGACAGATTCATGAATATTTGCAGGAAGAACCGTTTTTCAAGGTGGAGATTGAGGAATATGAAGAGCAAGAGCCAGGCCGAACTCCGGATTTAGAGGCCTTAAGGCGCGGGGTGACCCACCAATTCGAAGAGTACGCCAAACTGAGCAAAAAGGTGCCGACTGAAACGCTTGGGACTGTCCTGGCTGTGGAAGAACCCGGAAGACTGGCTGATATCGTTGCTTCCCATCTTAATTTGAAAGTTGTTGACAAACAGACAATCCTTGAAGCGGTAGATGTGGAAGAACGCCTTGAGCGTTTGACTGAACTGATTATGCGCGAGATCGAGATTTTGGAGTTGGAGCGCCGGATTGGCTTAAGAGTGCGCAAGCAAATGGAGAAGGCGCAAAAGGAATACTATTTGCGCGAGCAGATGAAGGCTATCCAAAAGGAGCTGGGAGATAAAGACGAGCGGCAGGCTGAGGCTGAAGAATACCGGGACAAGATCGCCAAGGCCAAGCTGCCCAAAGAAGCTGAAGAGAAATCTTTAAAAGAAGTTGACCGTCTTGAAAAGATGCCTCAGGCTTCGGCGGAAGGGACAGTCGTCAGAACCTATCTTGACTGGATCATTGCCTTGCCCTGGAGCAAAATAAGTAAGGATAAGATTGACTTAAACCGGGCGGAAGAGATTCTGAATGAAGACCATTATGGGCTTGAAAAAGTAAAAGAACGCATACTGGAGTTCTTGGCAATCCGCAAGCTTACCCCGAAAATGAAAAGTCCGATCCTCTGTTTTGTGGGCCCTCCGGGTGTGGGCAAAACTTCTCTGGCTAAATCTGTGGCCCGCGCTTTGGAACGCAAGTTTGTGCGCATGTCTTTGGGCGGAGTGAGGGACGAAGCAGAAATTCGCGGACACCGCCGTACTTACATAGGGGCTTTACCGGGGCGGATTATTCAGGGTATTCGTACTGCGGGTACCCGTAATTCGGTATTCCTGCTTGATGAGATTGACAAGCTCGCTTCAGATTTCAGAGGGGACCCTGCTTCAGCCTTGCTGGAGGTTCTGGACCCTGAACAAAACCATACCTTTTCCGATCATTATCTTGAGGTGCCGTTTGACCTCTCGCGCACCCTCTTTATCATGACGGCCAATACCCTGCATTCTATTCCCCGGCCCCTGCTTGACCGGATGGAAGTTATCTCTTTAAGCGGATATACGGAGGATGAAAAAGTTAACATTGCCAAGCGCTATTTAGTGCCGAAGCAGGTTAAGGCCCATGGCCTTAGCGCGGAGATTCTTTCCTTTCCTGACGAAACTCTGGTTAAGCTGGTCCAGGGTTATACCCGTGAGTCCGGCGTGCGTAATTTAGAAAGGGAAGTGGCTGCTCTCTGCCGCAAGGTGGCAACACGGCTGGTGAAGAAAGAGTGGGCTCCGCATCCGCTAATGGAAAGTGATTTGGAAGGTTTGTTAGGGGCTCCGCGCTTTCAATATCAGATGGCGGCCAATAATCCGGAAATTGGGGCTGTTACCGGCCTGGCTTATACGGAAGTCGGGGGAGATGTGCTGACAATTGAAGTAACGCCGTTGCCCGGTAAAGGAGCATTGACCCTTACCGGTAAGCTTGGGGATGTCATGAAGGAATCGGCCCAGGCGGGCTGGACATTTGTACGCGCTCATGCGCGTGAGCTGGGAATTCCGGAAGACTTCTATGACAAAGTTGACTTGCATATCCATGTTCCGGAGGGGGCTATTCCTAAGGACGGTCCGTCTGCGGGTATCACTATGGCTACAGCCATCGCTTCCGCTCTGGCCAAGCGGGCCGTGCGCTCTGATTTGGCGATGACCGGAGAGATCACTTTAAGGGGAAACGTCCTCCCTATCGGCGGGGTTAAGGAAAAGGTTCTGGCAGCCCACCGCGCCGGGATCAAAATCGTGCTTTTGCCGGAGAAGAACCGCAAAGATTATGAGGAGATACCGGAGAATGTGCGGGAACAGTTGAACTTCCATTTTGTCAAGCGCATGGAAGAAGTGCTGGATTTAGCTTTGCTTCCGGTAGCTGAGTCAGAGAAATACGCCAAGGGGCTTCCCCTTAACCCTGTTTTGGGGCAGGGCGTACTCCCGAGTGGAGAACCTCGGATTCAAAAGCCGGAAGAGGATCAGGGTGTGCGCA
>DAHVVW010000379.1 GCA_027357125.1 Clostridiales bacterium | reverse complement strand
TTCGGATATGCCCGCCAGGACAGGAAGGACCAGCCGAGAGTGGCCATATCTTCCAAGCTCGTTGCGAATCTCATGACTGTAGCCGGTGCCGACAGGATTTTGACGATGGACCTTCACGCGGCGCAGATACAGGGCTTCTTCGACATACCGGTGGATCATCTTTATTCTTCGGCGGTCTTTGTTAAGAAAATAAAGGATCTTAAAATCCCGAACCTGGTCGTGGTCTCGCCGGATGTCGGAGGAATAAAGTTCGCTCGCGCGTACGCCACCAGGCTTGAAGCCGATTTGGTGTTGATCGACAAGAGGCGGCCCAAGGCGAACGTTGCAGAAGTTGTCAACATCATCGGCGATGTGAAAGGAAAGAACGTGTTGATCGTCGACGACCTAATAGACACTGCCGGGACTTTCGTTGCAGGCGTAAACGCTCTGAAGGCCGCGGGAGTGAATGACATATATGGTGCCTGTACGCATCCGATTTTCAGCGGTAACGCCTACGAGCGCATTGCGAGCAGCCCACTGAAAAAACTCATCGTCAGCGACACTGTCCCAATGAAGC
>DAHVVW010000378.1 GCA_027357125.1 Clostridiales bacterium | reverse complement strand
ACGGTAAAGGGTTGCGGGTGTAACCCAATCGGGTTTGTTTCTAACTCTAACCGGCACAAATAAATCAGCCTTTCAAACGTTGAAATCAACGTGGGAGAGATATTTGCTGCATTACGAAATGCCTAGCAATGGGTGTACCCCCACCTTACCCGGAGAGTACCCCTAGTGCCGGGGAAATTCCGCGGTACTTCGGGGTATGAAAGCGTTAACACTTGTTAAGAGCAATTAACGTGTGAAACTCGGCCACTTTGATGTGACCGCGTTTCTTGTGCTTTTCGACAAATTCCGGGAAGTACCAGACCCCTTCTGGGAGGAGCTGGCAATTGGGAAGGAATCCCTGCGATGCCAGTTCCCAGACCCGGGGGAGCGAAGCTCCCTCGCGCAAGCGATTGTAATTTCTATACTTTATTGCTATAATTATTTTGCAATATGTTAAATAGTGGCATTGATTTATACATTAGTCTTGTCTTGATATGTCTTGATATAAAGGAGGCGATTCATTGGACAGACGGTTTAAGGTTATTCTAGAATGGGATGAAGAAACTAAAGTTTATGCAGTAACTG
>DAHVVW010000377.1 GCA_027357125.1 Clostridiales bacterium | reverse complement strand
GTAGAATATAATAAATTTTTCATATATTCTACTATATATAATATTTTAAAATCAAATTAAAATAAACAGGGATTTATAATTATGCATAAAACAAGATACGCCCTTATTTCGGTTTACGACAAAACCGGAATAACAGAACTGGCTACTCACCTCGAAATTGCCGGCTATACGGTAATAGCGACCGGCAATACCTATAAATTTTTAAAATCGGCTGGCATAGCAAAATTAAAAAAAATAGAAGAAATAACCGGCTTTCCGGAAATTTTGGACGGCAGGGTTAAAACATTGCATCCGGCTGTTTTCGGAGGTATTTTATCCGTAAGGGAAAATGAAAACCATAGGGACGATTTGATAAAAAACGGGATTATTCCTATAGATTTCGTCGTCGTGAACCTTTATCCATTTAAGGAAATGAAGGACAAAGATATAACTTTCGACGAAAAACTTGAATTTATAGATATAGGCGGGGTGTCGCTTTTAAGGGCAGCGGCTAAAAATTTTAAAGACGTAACCGTGGTTATAGACCCGTCCTTTTATGAAGATATAATTTTATTACTTAAAAACAAGCAGGAAATTCCGGTTGAAGTTAAAAAAATTT
>DAHVVW010000376.1 GCA_027357125.1 Clostridiales bacterium | reverse complement strand
GGAAAGCCGTAGTCGAGCAGGGCTTTCAGCGCCTCGGGCTGCAGGCGGGGCGGTGTATCCATGCCGTTGTCGGCGGCCAGACGCTGCAGCACGCGGGCGGTCAGGCGCGGCACGTCTTCACGGCGCTCGCGCAGAGGCGGCACGCGCAGTTCGATCACGTTGATGCGATAGAACAGATCCTGGCGGAACAGGCCGCGCTCGACCAGCCGTGCCAGATCCTTGTGCGTGGCCGAGAGGATGCGCACGTCGACTGCCACCTCCTGCTGGCTGCCGACTGGACGCACCGCCTTTTCCTGGATCGCGCGCAGGAGCTTGACCTGCATGGGGACCGGCAGGTCGCCGACCTCGTCTAGGAACAGGGTACCACCGCTCGCGGTCTTGAAGAGCCCGTCTTTGTCGCTGAAGGCGCCGGTGAAGCTGCCCTTCTTGTGGCCAAAGAACTCGCTCTCCATAAGCTGTTCCGGGATCGCCCCGCAGTTGACCGGTACGAACGGTTTGTCGGCGCGTGGTCCCAGGCTGTGAATCAGGCGTGCGGCGAGCTCCTTGCCGGTACCGGATTCGCCGTGGATGTAGACCGGCGCCTGGCCGCGTGCGAGTTTTTCAA
>DAHVVW010000375.1 GCA_027357125.1 Clostridiales bacterium | reverse complement strand
GGCGGCTGTCCGCCCAGAGCAGTCTCTCGACCCTGGCCGCGGCCGAGCCGAAGGCGGCCACCGGATGCCCGGCCGCCGGATCGGCGAGCAGGCTGTCGAGCACCACTCCGAGCAGCAGCCCGGGCGCGAGCCCGGGCCGCCGCATCAGCGGCGGCCCGGCGGATCGGCGAGCGGGCGGAACGGACCGGGCAAGCCGAGCGAGCCGGGCGCGCCGGACAGCGGCATCATCTGCGGGCCACCTTCCTCGGGGTGACCACGCCCCGGGACGGAGGATCAGACGGCTGGAGTCTCCTGGCTCCCGGATCGCAGCTTCCCTCGGCCTTCCCGCCGTGGCGGTGGCGCGGGTGAGGGTCGCTCCCCGGTCACAGTGGCGGGACCGCGCCGGATTGACACCGGCTTCCTCCACTGCCGTCGATGGACGCCGCCGAGTACATCACGTCCGGGTGGCAGCGTCAACGCGGCTATGCTCGTGGCCGTGCACCGGATGTTCCCGATAACCCCGCCGCCCCGCTCCTGAGCGGGGCGCTGCCCTAGCGCGCACGACCGGCCGTCGGCGTGCCCCGCTTCCGCGACCACCACCGGATTCGCGTCGCTGGAGCGTGACCTTCTCATGC
>DAHVVW010000374.1 GCA_027357125.1 Clostridiales bacterium | reverse complement strand
CGCATGGCAATGCCGTCCTCGTAGGTGAGCTTCTTGCGGTTCAGTTCCTCGGTGGTAGGCTGGTGGCCGAATGGCTCGAAGTGGTGGATCCAGAGCACATTGGTGCCCAGAGTGTTCACAAACTCCGAGATGTTGGTGTTGAGACCGTTGATCGCTGAGGAGACCAGGATGACCGTGGCGATGCCGATCATGATGCCAAGGATGGTCAGGCCGGAGCGCATCTTGTTCTTGCGCAACGTGTCGAGCGCCATCTTGAAGGATTCTCGGGATTTGCCGGTGGAGCGCATTGTGGAACTCCAAAGTGCGAGCAGACAGTAGACAGTAGACAGTAGACAGTAGACAGTAGACAGTAGACAGTAGACAGTAAACAGCAGACAGTAAACAGCAGGCAGCAGACAGTTAGTGGTGAAGGCTTGACAGTTTGCGGGAGGGTTGATTTTTGAGCGAACCGAAAAACGCAAAAATCATCTTTCCAACCTCATGCGACAAACGTTCCGTTTCGTCTAACGCCTTAACTTCTCCGAATCCCAGTGATCTGGCAATCTCGAGTTGCGTTTGTAATTCACAAATCGACCCGCGGGCAACACTTAGGAACTGTGTGAATTCCCGATTAC
>DAHVVW010000373.1 GCA_027357125.1 Clostridiales bacterium | reverse complement strand
CAAGAGCCAGAAAGTGATTAAGCTCCGAGGAACTCGAACTGAGTTTCTCGGTTTTTCTTTGCTATTTTTGAGAGTAAATAACTATTACTAGAGAGGGAGCATCCTGTATAAAAATAATTAATGACAATATAAAATAATTTAAATCAAAAAAATTATTAGTTTACTATTGAAATACTCAATTGTGAATGAGATAATATTCTCAAATAAATATTGATTATATCCGGGGAGGGAAATGCTATGAAACGAAGGCAATTCTTAAAAAGCGCGCTCTTTGGAACAGGAGGGACAATGGTAGCCCTCAGCGGGTTTGGCACGTTCACGAAACTCAACTCACAAACAGCTGTTGCCTTAGCTCAGGATTCGGAAAAGACTGTATATTCCGCATGTGAAGTATGTCGCAATCAATGTCCTGTAGCCATACACGTTAAGAACGGAAAAGTGGTGAAAGTTGACGGAAATCCTCACGATCCTGCCATGGGTGGTTCACTCTGTGCCCGCGGACAGGCCGCTCCGTCCCTACTTTACGACCCTCAGCGTCTGAAAAAACCGATGATTCGGACGGGAGCGCGGGGAGAGGGTAAATTCAAAGAAGTAAGTTGGGAAGAAGCATATCAGTATATC
>DAHVVW010000372.1 GCA_027357125.1 Clostridiales bacterium | reverse complement strand
CGTTGTCCCGTCCGAATCATCGGCTTCTTAATGCGCTGGGGATCATAGAGAAGAGACGGGGCCGCCTGCCCACGGGCGCAAAGCGATCCTCCCATAGCAGGATCATGAGGATTGCCTTCAACTTTTACCACCTTACCCTTGTTAACATGGATGGCAACCGGACACTGATTCCGACACATTTCGCAGGCTGAATATACTATCTTTTCGGAATCTTTTTCTGCGGCCACAGCTGTTTGCGGGTTTAGTTTTGTGAGAGTGCCAAACCCGCCGAGAGCCGCCATAGTCCCTCCGGTGCTAAAGAGCACTCCTTTTAAGAATTGTCTTCGTTCCACAGCTTTTCCCTCCAGTCTATACTTTGAATATCTTTGAGAATATTATCTCATTCACTATTGCAAATATCAATAGGTCTTCGACCTATTTTCAATAGTTTCTTTGTATTTAATCTTAACTAATCCCTGTGAACTTTTTAATCCATTAATCAATCAAGCTCTTGCACTTCCCGCAAACGCTCGACCATCTGATCGACGCTGTCGCCCGGCGCGGCGCGACGCCTCTGGTCGTGGCCGACGGCGCACGCGCGCTCGGCGTGGTGGAGCTCAAGGACATCGTCAAGGGCGGAATCAAG
>DAHVVW010000371.1 GCA_027357125.1 Clostridiales bacterium | reverse complement strand
AGCCGATGACGCAGGCTTGCGCCACCGTTACTGGAGGAAGAACTGATAAACCATTTGCGGCAGACAGGAGAGGAACGCATTATCGCTGCGCTCTCAGGAGGGAGATTGTGATGTCCGACATCAGAGCAAGACTGGACAAGATCCTACTGACAATCCAGGCTCCTAACTTTCTGGACAACAAAGGCTTGGGCAATGAAATCGGTTTCTACATCTTTGACTACGATCCCCGGGACGAACTGTTGGTGCGGGAACATCTTGCCGACTTGAAAAGCGTCTTAAACTCTGAGACCTCGAACCGGAAAGTTGTGGAATTCGACCTATTTGAGATGATGCTGGCGATGCTAACCGGGGAAGGCGTTGAACAAGCTGAACAAGAACCCGAAGTACAAAAACAGCTTGAAGAGCTGAAAAATCCCAATCTCCATCCGGTAGATATAAAAGTTCTGGAAATAATAATTCCGTCTTTGATACAAAAATGCCAGCCGTCAAGGGCTGGCTCTTTTGCTTTATGTACATGATGTTGCCATAGGGACTCCGCTGATTAGCTCTACCAACATCGAGAGCGCGAACGCCGCCGTTGCCGCGCCCGTCACCGTCGCGCCGATTTTTCCTATCCTCTGGTTCGTCATAGAACGTTATCCTCCAGCCTGTTGAAAATCACCGTCTGTTCC
>DAHVVW010000370.1 GCA_027357125.1 Clostridiales bacterium | reverse complement strand
GCGCGGCGCCGGCTTTCGCCTACATTGGCGCGCAGCACCCCCGGAGATCGCCGCTGCCGATCCCGGCGTGGCCTGTGTCGCGCTCAACGCGGCAGTGGAGGACTGCGTGCGCAGCGCGTTCGAGCAGTACCAGTGGACCTACAAGCGCTGGTCGCTGCGCGCGCGGCCGCAGGATGCCGATCCTTATGCACCGACGCCCCCGCGCTGAGGCCACCGTCCGCGTCCGGCTGCGGACGCCGACAGCCGGCGCCGTCCGCCGGCGTGGCGCCGATTGCGCGGCTTGGCCCCGGACCCGCCATCCCGGGCGCCGCCTGCGGAACCGGGACTTGCTGGGCTTGGCGCGTGTCCAACCGCTGTGCGCGCTGGCCATCGCGCCGTCACGCTGCGCTCCCGGCGGCGGGACCGCGTCGCCGGACGGCCTGCGCGACGTGCCGCTCGATCCGCACCCCATCGTCGCTGCGCCGGAAGCGTACCCAGCGCTGACTGAATTTGTGCGCGCGGCCGTGACCGCCGCGGCCATCGAACGATGACCGGACCGGTGCCGCGACCGCTGGTGGTGCGCTTCGGCGCACTGGGCGACATGGTGCTGCTGACGCCGCTGCTGGCACTGCTGCACCGGCGCTACGGGCTGGCACCGGACGTGCTGAGCACCGGCGCCTGGAAGCCGCCGCTGTACGCCGGA
>DAHVVW010000036.1 GCA_027357125.1 Clostridiales bacterium | reverse complement strand
TGTCTGCCGAACTCTTGCTAAAGGCGCGCAATATCGGACGCAATTTGTTTGATCATGCTGCCATGCCCCAGGAGGAAGACGGCTTAATGAGGCAATTTAAAGATCTCATACGGGGGGGAATCAATGAGATCAATACAGCAATGAGCAATTACCGGCACGGTAAGTACCCGGGTAAGGCTGCGTTGGAATCCTGCTGTGAACTCTTGAAGAAAATTGCCGGAATAAGAGTAGCGGAAGAATTCTTTGACACGCTGGTCGAAAACGAAGCAGAACTATACTCAGCCATGCAGGAAGTTAAAAAGGTAAAAGGCTTCTTTAAAAACCAGCTCCCCCATTTTGACAAGGCCGTTAAGATGCTGAACATTTTTAAGGATAATGAGACCTATGTTCTGGACAAAGAGATTAATGAAACGGTGCATAAAGTCAGAGCCATCGTGGAGAATCCCAACCCCTACTCAGAAATCGTTAACCTTCCCGGTTTGGTAGCAAAGTTTAACCAGCGTTTTGCCCAACTGCTGCAGGAAAAGTGCCAACCGATCAGGGCCCACATTCAAGCAGACTATGCCCAAGTCAAAGAAGAATTGCTCAAACATAACCTGGAAAGCGATATCAAAGAGGAAATCAAAAAGCCCTTTGAGGATTTGCTTGAGAGAATCGACTCCGCCAATAATTTTTACAAAGCAATTGCCATGCAGACAGAAAGCGAAATTTTAAAGGTACGGTGTTTCGACAAGATCGCTGAAGCTGTAAAACCTGTTGATCAGCCTGTACCTGAACCTCTTGCTAAAGGAGGGGGAAAGATAACCCCACCGTCAGAGGAAAAATCGCCCTCCCGGTTTACCCAGCACCTTAGCGTTGCTGAATTGGTCAGAACAGCCCCGCTGATGACCAATGAAGCTGAGGTCGACCGGTTTATTGATGAAGTTAGAACTAAGCTTAAGGGCTATATCCGAGACAATATGAACGTCAGGCTGGTCTAGGGGGACAAGAGTTTTGAATAAATCAGCAATCAAGAGCTTTGCCGTCAGCGCCAGAAAGAAGCTGATCGAGCAGGTAATGCAGAAGGCATTTCAAATTGGCATAACGGCCAGGGGGATTGCAGAGCTAAAAGAAGAAGCCGGATATGTCATCCTGAACAGTGTCCCCCAGGAAAAAGGCTTTAAAGAGCAAAGGGACAGGCTTGTGCAGGAGATAAAGCAAAAAGGCTATGATCAGGTGATGGAGGAGGCTGCCTACACCTGGTTTAACCGCTTTATCGCGCTGCGTTTCATGGAGGTAAACGGTTATCTCCCCAGCGGGGTGAGGGTGTTGTCTTCCCTGGACCCCAACAGAGCGGAACCGGATATCATCCGGGAGGCGCTGAATGTTGACTTGGCAGTTGAGCGGAATGTGATTTATGACTTTCAGGACAGAAATGACCGCGAGGGATTGTTCAAGTATCTGCTCATCCACCAGTGCAATGGCTTGAACAAGATCTTGCCCTTTATGTTCGAGCCAATTGCGGATTACACCGAACTGCTCTTTCCAGGCAATTTGCTGCTGGAAGGTTCGGTAGTTCGTGACCTGGTAACCTCTATTGATGAGGCGGACTGGCAAGAGGTAGAGATTATTGGCTGGCTGTACCAGTATTACATTTCCGAGAAGAAGGATGAGGTCTTTGCGGCTCTGAAGCAAAACAAAAAGATCAGCAAAGAAAACATCCCCGCTGCCACCCAGCTTTTTACCCCCAAGTGGATTGTTCAGTACATGGTGGAGAACTCATTGGGCAGGTTATGGCTGGAATCCCACCCCAACCCTGAACTGCAAGCCCAGTGGAAGTATTACCTTGAGCAAGCTGAACAAGAACCCGAAGTACAAAAACAGCTGGATGCTTTAAAAAACCCCAATCTTAATCCGGTAGAAATTAAAGTTCTGGACCCGTGCTGCGGCTCAGGGCATATTCTTGTTTATGCCTTTGACGTTCTGTATGAAGTTTACAAGAGTTACGGGTATATAGAAGAAGAAATCCCTAAACTGATTTTGGAGAACAACCTTTATGGTCTAGATATTGACGACCGTGCCGCTCAGTTGGCTTCTTTTGCTGTAATGATGAAGGCAAGGAGCAAGAGCCGGGAGGTATTAACAGAGAATATTAGATTAAACATCTGCGCCATTCAGGAAAGCAACTGGATGAGTAATGAGGTTAAAGAGATTCTCGTGGATAGTGATACTATGGAACTCGAGCAATACCGTCAGCGGGAGATTATTGGATACCTAGCGGAAACCTTTAAAGACGCTAAGGAATATGGGTCTATTCTAGATGTGAGGGAACTGGATCTGGAGTTTCTGGAACACAGGTTAGGTGAAATGGGAAAGAGCGTAGCAAGGAATCTGTTAGAGGTTCCCCTGAGGGACATCATCTTGGAAAAGCTTCCTGGAATAATTCTACAGGCCAAGATTATGGGTTCGAAATTTAATGTGGTGTGTACTAATCCTCCCTATATGGGAAACAAGGGCATGAATGATAAACTTGGAAATTTTTTAAAGGAAGGCTTTCCAAATGCGAAGGGAGACACAAGTACTGTATTTATGGAGGTCTGTCTTAGGTATAGTTTAAGCCTTGGTTTTGTTACTATGATTAACATTCCCTCCTGGATGTTTCTGTCTTCGTATGAAAAACTCAGAGAAGATATAATTGAAGTACGATTACTCACAAATATGTTGCACTTTGGAAGGGGTATTTTTGGTTCGGATTTTGGAACAACAGCATTCGTGTTGAAGAATGTTAAGATTGAGGACTTTTCGGGGATTTATAGGCGTCTCTTTCTCGTTCACGGAGCCGTTGACAGCATTGAACAAAAGGAGAAATGGTTTTTCGAAGGCATAAACACATATGAGAGTAGGCAGCGAAATTTCAAGAATATTCCTGGGTCTCCTATTGCTTACTGGGTTAGTGACAAAGTGCAACAAATTTTCGTACATGATACTCCACTTGCTCAAATTGGCGAGCCGAGGCAAGGTATGGCAACGGCTGATAATAACAAGTTTTTACGGTTGTGGTTTGAAGTTAGTGTTGATGAGATTGGATTTACTTGTGGAAATAGGGAGGATGCAAAAATAAGCTGTTTGAAATGGTTCCCCTACAATAAGGGGGGCGCTTTCAGAAAGTGGTATGGCAATAATGAATTCCTTGTCAATTGGGAGAATGACGGTAAGGATGTTCGAGAGCATGATGGTTCTGTTATTAGGAACCCGAACTATTACTTTAATAACGGGATAACATGGTCGGCACTTACCGCGGGGGCAATTTCATTAAGATATTGTCCAAAGGGATTTCTTTTCGATTCCAAAGGACCAATGTTATTTCCTAAATTTCAAGAACACTTGTACTATATTTTAGGACTGCTCAATTCAGTAATTACTAAATACTTTCTTCAAATATTGGCGCCAACTCTGGATTACAATCAGGGGCCAATGGGTAAAATTCCTGTGAGGTTCAACGATTCACCGGTCGCAGAAGATTTGGTCAAAGGGAACATTGGTATTTGTCAAAAAGACTGGGACTTTTATGAAATATCTTGGGACTTTGAAACCCATCCTCTCCTAGACTACAAAAGGGAGGCTGTCACGATTGAACAAGCATTCGTCAATTGGAGTATCTTCGCCGAAACCGAATTCAATCAACTCAAAGCTAACGAAGAAGAACTGAACCGTATATTTATAGATATTTACGGTCTACAAGATGAACTTACTCCCGAAGTGGTAGAAAAGGATATCACTATCCGCAAGGCGGATCGAGAACGGGAGATCAAGTCCTTCATCTCCTATGCCGTCGGCTGCATGCTAGGGAGATATTCTCTAGATGAAGAAGGGCTAATCTTTGCCGGTGGGAAGTTTGATCCGGAAAGATACAAAACCTTTAAAGCGGATGCCGATGGTATCCTGCCTATATTAAATGATGCCTATTTTGACGACGATATCGTCTCCAAATTTGTGGAGTTTGTCAGGGTCACCTTTGGCGAAAGCACCCTGACCACAAACCTTGACTATATTGCCGAGACACTGGGTAGAAAGGCTAATGAGTCAGCCAGAGAGTGCATCCGCAGGTATTTCCTCAAGGATTTTTACAAAGATCATGTCCAGACCTATAAGAAGCGGCCCATCTACTGGTTATTCACGTCTGGCAAGGAACAAGGATTTAATGCCCTGATTTATATGCACCGCTATGACAGCAGTACAGTCTCTCGGTTACGCACGGATTACCTGCACCCGCTGCAGAATAAACTGGAGGCTGAGTACCAACGCCTGAATGGGGTGTTGGTGTCGGAAGAATCTCCGACTGAAAAGAACAAGGCCACCAAACGACTTAAGGAGCTGACGAGACAGATGGAGGAACTGAGAAAATACGACGAAGTGATTCATAACGTCGCGGATCAGCAGATTGAAATCGACCTGGATGACGGGGTAGTAGTCAACTATGCTAAATTCGAGCAGGTTTTGGCAAAGATTTAGCGTTCAAAGTCAGGATATAGTAGGTGAATAAGATGGATCTGGATCAGATACGAACTACCCTAGCGGAGAAATTTGCAGCGCCGTGCCGGGACGGAGCCAAACGGCATATTATCTTTTGGTATGATGCCGAGGGTGATTTTCAGGAGCTCGTGGACCGGCTGGAACTAACCGGTGTGAAGCTTTGGCAGTTGACAGAGACCAACAAATTTCTCACCAAATATACATTCGAAGCAGTGGATCCCGACTCCCACTATCTGATTTATGCGGCCACAGCGAAGCCGGAAGATCAGGATAACTGGTTGCTGGACATGCTGCTCTATTCCCGTACTTTTATCGCGGACAAAATCAGCTTGCTGATGGACGATTTCAAGGTCGAAAATACCGCCTTAAGGGGTGTATTTAAAAAATACGCAAAGTTCTTCAACAACAAAGAGCGTTATGGCCGCTTTGCCGCCTACTCCATAGAAAATTACTCCGGGGAAAGCATTGACATAGGGGTATTGGCAGCCCTGGCCAAACTGCAAACCCCTGATTTTGAGGGTGCTGTTCGCGCCGTCCTGATGCATTCGTTGCAGGAAGAAGAAAACGCATTGTGGCAGGGTATTGTTAAATATGGCGATCCGGATGCATTCTGGGATTTGAGCGAGAAATTCTACGGTTATGTTGCCGCAGAGAAATCCTTAAAAGGACTGTTTACCTTTTTCATAGTTAACGCCCTGAGCCGCAGCCTGCAGCGACCTCTGCCAGCGGAGTGGTTAGGATTTGTATCAGCGAAGCAGGCTAACTGTGTCGTATTCTTGGATTACTTTATGCACCATAGTGTGGACGCAATAACTTACGACAAGCTGGCAGATGAGATTGAAGCCGATCTTTATCTCGGGAGTTATCTTGAACAATGGGAACTAAAAGAGTACGCGCAAGTTGATCTGTTTCGGGCCGTTGACAGGTCCATCATCCGCCACATTATTAACAGCCTGTTGATTGGTTCTGAGGAGTTTCCCAACTACACCAAGCTAATTTCTGACCGCAAAACCACGCACTTCTACGCGGAATTTGCCAACTATTATGAAGCAATCTCCTGGGCCATTGAGATGTATGCTTTTAAGAAAAAGTATGCAGCCGGGATACCGGAGCGCGATGCTAAGACCTTCTTTGCAACCTATGCTCAAGAGTTCTATACTATGGACAAAGCGTACCGAAAGTTTTGTGTGTATTTTGGCAAAGAACCCCACAGCGATGTGTTAAAACCTCTGAGCGCCACAGTGGAAGATCTCTATGCCAATTGGTACCACGCGGAATTGGCTGTGAAATGGTCGGCGGCAGTAGCTGAAGAGCTGTCCGGGTCTTGGCCCATCCAGGGCGTGCCCCAACAACTGGATTTTTTCCGGGATGTAATTCAGAAGGCTCTAAACGACAACAAGAAATCTTTTGTGATTATCTCCGACGCCCTGCGCTTTGAGGCTGCGGCAGAACTGACGGAGAAATTGAATTCTGAGGTCAAGGGTTCGACCGAGCTTAGCTGGATGCAGGGGTGTGTCCCTTCCTATACGAGATTAGGCATGGCCTGTTTACTGCCGCATGCAAAGCTAACTGCGCAGGCAGATGACATTTTAATCGATGGGGTAAGCGCCAAGGATACAGCCGGCCGCAGACGGATTATCCAGACAACAGTGGAAGATTCCGATGTTGTTTTGCTAAATGACCTTGTTGACATGGACCGCACTGAACTAAGGGATACCTTTAGAGGCAAAAGCATTATCTATATTTATCATAATGTCATTGACAGCATCGGGGACAAAGGGGACGAAACGAAAACATTCCAGGCTGTGGAGCAGGCATTTAAGGAAATCGGGGCAGCCGTCAAAAACATTAACAAAAATCTCTCCGAGGCCAATATCTATATCACTTCAGACCACGGCTTCATTTACCGGCGCAGGTCATTGGAAGAAAGTGATAAAACAGCCAAAGGGGATACCCATCCCCTGGTAACCAACAAACGCTTCCTTACCTTTGACCGGGAAGTAGATCTGCCGGGCACGATCAATATCAGCTTGGACTATGTTTTGGGCAAGGACTGTGGTCTTTCAGTCTGTGTCCCCAGGGGGGACAACCGCTTTAAGACCCAGGGAGGCGGACAAAATTATGTTCACGGCGGGGCCAGCTTGCAAGAAATTGTTATACCCCTGATTAAATATCACAACGACCGCAAAAAAGACGAGCGCCGGTTAATCAGCAAAGTCGACGTCAGACTTACCAACACCAGCAGGAAAATCACCAACAGCATTTTCACGCTGGATCTTTTCCAAACCGAAAAACTGGCGGATAAGAAAGTTGCCCGGTGGCTAAAATTATATTTCGCGGACGAGGCGGGGCACAAGATTTCCAATGTGCAGACTATCCTGGCAGACCGGGCAGCCGAGAAGGCCGGCGATCGAACTTTCAAGGTTAGTTTTAATCTTCGCAGCACCGTTTACAGCAAATCAGATAAATACTATCTGGTGCTGGAAGATACTGAAGAGCCTGTCAAGAAGATTTACGACAAAATCCCGTTTGCGATCAGCCTGGGCATTGTGAATGATTTCGATTTTTAGATTTCTCAGGGAAGCCAGGATCTCAAATTTCTTTCCCTTAGAGCAATCCATTGGGGGATAACTATGATTGACGAGTTGAACCACAAATTGAATCAACACTTTGCCGGCAGAGTTGTTCGCAAAGATCTAACCAAAAAAATAAAAGAAGGCGCTAATGTTCCGGTGTATGTGTTGGAATACTTATTGGGCATGTACTGCGCCACTGATGACGACGCTAGCATCAACGCAGGAATTGACCGGGTAAAGAACATTCTGTCCGAAAATTACGTGCGCCCCGATGAGGCGGAAAAGGTAAAATCCAAGATCAGAGAAGTCGGGCAGTACACTGTAATCGACAAGGTCTCGGTTAAGCTCAACGAAAAGAAGGATACCTATGAAGCCGAATTCTCTAATTTGGGCCTAAAAGGAGTACCCATTTCCCCCAGATTCGTAAAAGAATTCGAAAAGCTCCTCACCGGAGGCATTTGGTGCATTTTAAAGATGAACTACTTCTTTGATGAAGAGGCCAAAGGAGTAAATCCTTTCACCATTTTCGGCATCACACCGATTCAAATGCCTAACATGGATTTGAATGAGGTTTTCGAAGGCAGAAAACACTTTAGCAAGGACGAATGGATTGATGCCCTGCTGCGGTCAACCGGCATGGAGCCTACTCAATTTGAACAGAAGGTTAAATGGCACCTCCTTGCCCGGCTTATCCCCTTGGTGGAGAACAATTATAACATCTGTGAATTGGGTCCAAGGGGTACAGGCAAGTCCCATGTCTATAAGGAAATTTCCCCCAACTCCATCTTGGTGTCCGGGGGCCAGACTACTGTTGCCAACCTGTTCTACAACATGAGTTCCCGAACCATAGGCCTGGTGGGATTATGGGACGTGGTAGCTTTTGACGAGGTAGCCGGAATTACTTTTAAAGATAAAGACGGCATTCAGATTATGAAGGACTATATGGCCTCAGGCTCCTTCGCCAGGGGCAAAGAAGAAAAGAACGCCAATGCGTCCATGGTGTTTGTGGGGAACATTAACCAAAGCGTAGATGTAATCATTAAGACGTCCCACCTGTTTGAACCCTTTGCCGATGGGATGGCGGGGGATACCGCCTTTTTTGACCGCATGCACTACTATATCCCCGGCTGGGAAATCCCAAAAATGCGGCCGGAATTTCTCACCAATGAGTATGGCTTTATCGTTGACTACCTGGCGGAGTTCTTTAGGGAAATGCGCAAGCGTTCCTTTTCCGATGCCCTGGACAAGTACTTCAAGCTGGGTAATAACCTCAACCAGAGGGATGTTATCGCTGTTCGCAAGACCGTGTCAGGTTTGGTAAAGTTGCTTTATCCCAACGGCGAGTTTACCCAAGAAGATATCGAAGAGATCTTGCGCTATGCCCTTGTGGGAAGGCGGCGGGTTAAGGAGCAGCTTAAGAAGATCGGCGGCATGGAGTTTTATGATGTGCACTTCTCCTATATCGTCAATGAGACTATGAATGAAGAATTCGTCTCTGTTCCGGAGCAAGGGGGAGGCAAAATCATCCCCGAGGGGCTCGGTAAGCCGGGGCATGTGTATACGGTAGGCCGGGGCGATTCCGGCATGATCGGTGTATATAAGATTGAAACTGAGGTGGTCAGTGGGTCCGGTAAGTTGGAGAGATCCGGGCTGGGGAATAGTAGGGAAGCTAAGGAGAGCACTAATACCGCTTTTAATTACTTTAAGGCTAATAATAAGAGCGTCAGCGGTTCCATTAGCACTAAAACCAAGGATTATCTGATGCATGTTCAGGATATCCAGGGTATTGGGATGACTCCTGAGCTAACACTTTCTGCTTTTATCGCTTTGTGTTCCGGGGGAATCGGGAGACCGCCTCAGAGTCAGTTGGTGGTTTTGGGTTCGATGAGTATTGGCGGGACGATTAATAAGGTTGAAGAGCTGGCCAATACTTTGCAGGTTTGTTTTGATGCCGGGGCTAAGAAGGTACTGCTGCCCATGGCTTCGGCGACTGACATTCCGACCGTGCCACCGGAACTGTTTGCAAAATTTCAAATATCGTTTTACCAGAGCCCGGAAGACGCAGTTTTTAAGGCGCTGGGGGTAGAATGAGGACTTTGGACTAGGCATTCGAGGGTTTTTTCTAAAGTTCTTTCATTCCAGGATAAGAAAAGATTATTTACAAGCATCAATTAATGCCTTTGAAGTATCAGTTCCAGAAGTACGACCAAATAGATCTTTTTGTCTTAATTTTTCATTATATCTTATTGTTGCTTCTGTTAACAAATCTTCTTTTTGTGTTAAACTCAAACTTAAAATTATTTTGCGTTGGGACAAAATCATTTCAAGAAACCCTAAGTTAAACGATGACCTAATTATTTCAAAATCATTTTCTGTATTGTCCCCGTTCAAGGGATGTGACTTATTGTATTTGACCAACAATTGGGTTCCAGCATCACTTCGATTCAATAGTTCAGCTAGTCCATTAAACTGAGATGTCATCGCGTCAAAACCTTGCTGCAAATTGCTATATGCATACATATCCCCACTTAACGGATAGTTTAATACAGTTTCCACTAATCCAGCAGTTGACATTCTCTTAAGTATGGTGTCTGGTATTTGACAGACTTCTAGCATCTCGTCGTGAGAAGTGAGTTTTCTCCATTCATTTGTTCCACCCTTAACTGGGTAATCGTAGGCATCAGACTCATTTGACGCCTGTTTATCACAAGACACAAGTGTTAAGAAACCAATAAACATTGCAATGCTTAGCATAACAATATACCTCAAAAGATTCACCCCTATTTTAGTCGTTTCTAAGAAGTTGTTTCCGACTGGTTTTTCTTAAATGATTACTTAAGTTTCGCACCCCTCTGAGCAAATTTCTGCTCAAGTCTGTCAGCTTATGAACTGCAGTTTAGCTCACTTTTTCAAGGATTTTGAGCTGATTGTTTAAGAAAGAGTTCTCAAATAACACCTTTAGATAGCGATATTCAGAAGAAGCTTTAAATTCCAAAACGTCTACTAAACCCGACTCTGCTATGCCAGCAATTACAACTTGAAGCAATTCTTCGAACAACCCCCAAAGCCTTTCTGCTAAGTTTTTCTCGACGAGATCGTCCTTGATTTTGTAAAATAACCCGTCCAAGGATTCATATGCGTTAACCCGGCGGAAATAGGCCAGGAGGATATAGAGAAGATAACAGGTCGTTACATGGGCTATCTGGGCATCAAAATCTCTCGATTGGCAAGTCCCTAACTTCAGATACTGTTTGGCTTCCTTGAAAAACACCTCAATCGTCCAACGAATGCAGTAAGTTTCCATCATGCTCAAAAATCCAAGGGATGTATCGGTGG
>DAHVVW010000369.1 GCA_027357125.1 Clostridiales bacterium | reverse complement strand
AATTGGCAATAATATAGTCGCATTAAAGTACGTGGGGGCGGCTTCATTATCCTTTAGCCGTCCTTGCGAAAAAAAAGGAGAGCAAAAGGAAATGGATTCTCTGAGTGAAAAGCTAGAAAAACTTGGTGTAGGTGATACTTTACCAGCGACAAAGAAGCCAAGGAAACCAAGGACGTCCAAGTTATCGCAACCCCAGGAAATTATTCAGGTTGTTTTACCCGCCGAAACCCCGGCTACAGATTCCGCAGAAATCACATTGCGTCGGGAGTTTTCCGGCGACGACATGGCTGAATTAATTGGAAAGCTGCTAGCAGGACCAGAGCATGCTTACATTGCTGAATTGAAAATCACACAAACCAAATAAAAATAGCCCGTACCAGTCCCTTACATTTAGAGCAATCTCATTGTACGAATGGTACGGGTAGTTTTTTTCGGACATATTTAGATTTAGCAGAGCATTGATTCAGGTAGCATCCGAGCGATTAATTTGACAAGGCCCGCCTGGCATCAAACCGGCGGTCTAATTGGTGTTGGCCGCAGAAGTGACATTGATGGATGACTTGACCAGTTTAATTTTGGTACCCGTTGGTTTGAGCAAATCCAGGTGGACACCGAATCCGGCAACATCTGGACAGTTTAATTGACACAGCCTGGTGCCCTTCTCGTCTGTTAAAAGGGTACCAGTAAGTTTAC
>DAHVVW010000368.1 GCA_027357125.1 Clostridiales bacterium | reverse complement strand
TTACTAACTGTTAAACTTCGGAAGGACAAAATCCTCAGCTGGACAGTGACAGCGTACATCGTTTATGGCCATCCTCGTACATTGGAATAGTATGCGCCACTCGCTAGATTATTCTGTCTGATGCATCCTTCGTGATGTCTTGTAATTCAACATAGCGCTGTTTATGATGGCATGCGTAAAATGCGTATGCTAGACAGTAGACAGTAGACAGTAGACAGTAGTGAAAGAGAGAGAGAGAGAGAGAGAGAGAAGAACTGTTTTAAGAGCAAATTATAGTAGTGCTACTTATAATTAGGATAACCTAATCACCTATGAACTTAATCTAAACTTGGTGACGCTCTGGGGAGAGTAGAGGACACCTCGAAGGTATCAACCAACTCCCCTTTACTGTATATAGGAAACCCACCGACAAGCTATTGAGGCGGGTTAGGTGCTGGATCGTTTGAAGTACGAATTATTAAGGAGAGTTTGTTCGGCTCTGAACGTATTCCTTTGGTGGTTGGTATGGGGGTTGTTGGGGAGGTGGAGGTTCGGGTGGCGGGCGGATGCGAAGGGGTGTATAGGGGAGGATGGTGGTGGAGGATACAGCAAATAATTTGAGTTGAGGGGAAGGTTCAGGGATGAGGATTTCTTCTAAATGGCAGTTAAGGATATTTGTGGAGATTTACAATGTATTAGATAAATACGGTATTATTATTGTTATCTGCCGCATCAGAGTATTTATTTATA
>DAHVVW010000367.1 GCA_027357125.1 Clostridiales bacterium | reverse complement strand
CCGCGATTCGCAGGATTTCCGCAGGAAGTTGAAAGAAGCACGGCTTGGATAATATAAATGGGATAAATTGGCAACAATAAAGGCATGAGTTACCTTGGAAGGTGATATCGTGCCTATGTTATTTTTTGGGAATAAGAAGCAGAGACTTAAGGAAAGTCAAAAAAGAGACAGCTATAAAGCGCTACTTAACGAGCTTATCCAGAGGGGTAAACCAGATTATAATAACGATCCTGACTCTTTAGATTTTAAGAGGAAGCTGCGTGAAGCCCGGAGAAGACATTAGGGTATAAGATGTTGTTTTAACAAAACGGACATTAAGTTGACCATCAACTAAATGTCCGTTTGTTCGTCTTAAAGTTGCAGATAGAAGGGTGTGAATACACTTTAGTGTAAATGGAATAATCATCGAACCATTGGGCAAGCTCTACATCCCACGGAATAGGGGGTTGGCTTAAAGCCCTGATTTCTTCTACCAATCCAGCCGGTATATATCCACGCCCTTCGTCCTCATGAAAGTTAAGCCCCTGGCTAAGAGCGCGGCGGTAAAACTCATCCAAGTCCATTCCGTCCCTCACTGTCCTCCAGTCCGGAGTATCCTTTTGCAGCATATCTCCCAGTCCTACACCACGTAATGTAGCCAGCTTTCTATACGTTCTGATATCCGTGACAATCCGGTCGTAGACAGCCTCAGCAGACAATCCCTTAAGATCGGGGTCATAAAGCGAACCTACCTTTGGCAGTTCTCCCAGTCCCATTTCCACCAGC
>DAHVVW010000366.1 GCA_027357125.1 Clostridiales bacterium | reverse complement strand
AAGAGCGAGGGAGAGGATCTTGTCGACACAGGCGGACGAAGTCATCACCACGCCACTGGCCGTGGAGCCCGCAACGCGCAAGGCGAGCGCCCGGCCGCATCTGATCCAGAAAGAAAAGCGCATGACTTTCGAGGGATCCAGCCCGCAACTCACCGCCGATGCGGTGGCCTTCGATGAAGCCATCCTGCCCCGTCCGCAATCCCCGGTGTGGGAGACCCCGTCCCGCTCCCCGGCGCGGTACACGCCGCGTCGCTCCACCTATTCCACAGCCAAGCGCATCCTCGATATCCTCGGTTGCCTGGCGATCGGCCTGGTCTTCTCGCCGCTGATCCTCATCATCGCCGTGCGCATGGGCCTGGGGGACGGACCGATCCTCTTCCGTCACCGCCGCATCGGCCAGGACGGCAAGCCCTTCGACTGCCTGAAGTTTCGCACCATGGTGCCGAACGCCGAGCAGACCCTGCGCGAGCTGCTCGAGAAGAGCCCTGAAGCACGGGCCGAATGGCTGCGCGATCACAAGCTGCGCAACGACCCCAGAGTCACCCGCCTCGGCCGCTTCCTGCGCAAGACCAGCCTCGATGAGCTGCCACAGCTGTGGAACGTGCTCCGCGGAGAGATGAGTCTGGTGGGCCCGCGGCCCATCGTGAAGGAGGAGATGCTGCGCTACGGACGCTATCTGCGCACCTACCTTGCCGCCAGACCCGGCATCACGGGACTCTGGCAGGTGACGGGACGCAACGACACCGATTATCGGCGACGAGTCGTACTCGACACGTATTACGTGCGGAAGCAGACAGTGCTGATGGACCTGCAGA
>DAHVVW010000365.1 GCA_027357125.1 Clostridiales bacterium | reverse complement strand
GAACTTGACGAACTTAGCGCCGAGCTGCTTGCACTGCAAGGAGAAGAGCCCCTGCTACATGTCGTTGTGGATGGCCAGACGGTCGCACACGTAGTGTCGGAATGGACTGGCATCCCCGTGGGACGCATGCTGAGCGACGAAATCAATGCCGTCCTCAACCTTAAAGCCCGAATGGAAGAAAGCGTCGTGGGCCAGTCCCATGCCATGGAGGCCATCGCCGAGAGCATCCGCACATCCCGTGCGAGCCTGAGCGACCCGGGTCGGCCGATCGGGGTATTCATGCTCGCTGGCACCAGCGGCGTGGGCAAGACAGAGACCGCTATAACACTGGCGAACCTACTCTACGGCGGAGAGCAGAACATGACTGTCATCAACATGTCGGAATTCAAGGAGGAACACAAGGTCTCGCTTCTGATGGGCTCACCGCCCGGGTACGTGGGTTACGGAGAGGGCGGGGTCCTGACGGAGGCTGTCCGGCGCAAGCCCTACAGCGTAATCCTGCTCGATGAGATGGAGAAAGCCCACCCCGGCGTGCAAGACATTTTCTACCAGGTGTTTGACAAGGGACATATGAATGACGGCGAAGGCCGAGACATCGATTTCAAGAACACCGTCATTCTGATGACCACCAACGCCGGGACCGACACCATCATGGGCCTTTGCGCCGACCCCGAAACTATACCAAGCGCAGAAGGTCTTGCCGAAGCACTACATCCAGAGCTTCTCAAGACCTTCAAACCGGCTTTCCTCGGGCGGGTAACTGTGGTGCCCTATTTCCCGCTCAGCGACGATGTGATGAAACGCATCATAGGACTCAAGCTCGGCAAGGTCGCCAGACGGGTGCGTGAGAATTACAATGCGCTCTTCGCCTATTCAGATAGGCTAGTTGACGGCATCGCCCGGCGCTGCACAGAGGTCGAGAGCGGCGCACGCAATGTGGATCATATACTGA
>DAHVVW010000364.1 GCA_027357125.1 Clostridiales bacterium | reverse complement strand
TACGCAGGGACGATTTAAGGGTATGGAATACCTCTGCGCCCATCCGCAGGGCTTCCCGTAGGCTCGGGGCCCCTACCGGCAATATCATGAATTCCTGAAAGTCTATGGCGTTGTCCGCGTGAACACCACCATTGATGATATTCATCATAGGCACAGGTAAAAGGCGTGCCGAAGTCCCGCCTACGTAGCGGTAGAGCGGCATATTGGCAGCTTCTGCGGCGGCTTTCGCCACCGCTAGCGAGACCCCGAGTATGGCATTGGCTCCCAGACGAGATTTGTTGGCACTGCCATCGAGCTGACACATAAGCTGGTCGATGCGGGTCTGCTCTTCAGCTTCAAGCCCGGCAAGCGCATCAAAAATCTCTGTGTTTACAGCGCTTACAGCCTCTTCGACACCCTTTCCGCCATACCGGCTCCCGCCGTCCCGAAGTTCCACCGCTTCGTGAGCTCCGGTGGAGGCTCCCGAAGGGACGGCCGCCCGACCAAACGAACCGTCCTCCAATGTGACATCCACCTCGACAGTGGGATTGCCGCGGGAATCGAGAATTTCGCGCGCAGTGATATCGACTATGGCAGTCATAGAGCACCTCGAGTGGCTGGTGGCGCCCTTCTAGGCGATCACCGCCGGGGCTTCAAGCACCTGCAAATAGGGCTCGCTGTTCGCTTACTGCGTTACAGCACCCGACTCACTGTAAGATTTCGCCCATATTCGGGAGGAGTGCTATGAGCGACTTCGCGACACCAGCCATGCTTTACACCGCGCTGGTTACGATGCTGACCGTGGTTCTGTTTTTCTACACTGGAGTTCTGGTCGGCCGCATGCGAGGAAAGCATGCCATCAAGGCCCCGGCCATGACCGGTCATCCGGAATTTGAACGGGCTGTTCGCGTCCAGATGAATACCTTGGAAAACGCCCTTGCCTTCCTTCCGGCGCTGTGGGTATCGGCGATCTGGTTCGGTGGCTATTTACC
>DAHVVW010000363.1 GCA_027357125.1 Clostridiales bacterium | reverse complement strand
ACTTAAGCTCTTCCATTTCAGCAGCTGTATACCCTAGTAAATCTTGGTATATGTCTTTGTTGTGCGCTCCTAAGAAAGGAGCCGGTTGCTCAAACCCTGCCTCTGCCTCAGAAAACTTGATCGGAAAACCCCAGGTCTTAAAACCTTCGATTGTCCCTGCTGTAGGATGTTGAATATCGACGATAGTTCCACGCTTTGCCAGTTCCTTATCCTGTAAGACATCGATCACATCACGTACCGGACCACTGGGCACCTCATGCTTGACCAAAATATCTGCAGCCTCCTGGGTGGTCATGGACCTGCTCCACTCAGCAATGATGGCATCAACCTCATCGGCGTTTGCTGTTCGTTGAGACTGGCTGTTAAAACAGGAGTCTTCAATCAGGTCTCCCCTTTTCATCGCTTTGAGCAGGCGTTCCCAATGTTGGTCGTTACCACTGGCAATCACGATATAACCATCCATTGTAGGATAGGAATTAAACGGTGTTAATCTTAGCAATCGGTTGCCCATTTGCACTGAATGTCCTTGCGAGGCCCAAAAGTCTGGCGCTTCATCCAATATTAAGGCAAGTAAAGCGTCCAGCATCGAGGTCTCAACCAGTTGCCCTTTCCCCGTTATTTCACGGTGCCGCAACGCAGCCAGGATCCCGATCACTGAGAAAAGCCCCCCGGCCAGATCACCTAAGATAACACCGGTTTTGGCCGGAGGAGAGCCAGGCATCCCGTTGATGGACATAAGTCCGCTCATTGCCTGTACCACGATATCGAAAGCCGGGAGATCCCGGTAACTGCCGGAAAGCCCAAAGCCGGTAAGGGAGCAATAAATTAAGCCGGGGTTAAGCTCCTTCAAACGTTCATAACCTACACCCAATTTATCCATGGTTCCGGGCCGGAAGTTCTCAACAACTACATCAACGCGTTTAGCTAATTCCTTAAATATTTCTTTACCCTTGTCATGCTTTAGATTCAAAGTGATGCTTTGTTTATCGCGACCCCGCTTCAAAATTCCGAATGACAAATCCTCTTTATCCAAAGGTTTCGCCGCAGCTCCATTCTTGCCGGCAAAAGGCGGACTGATCCGCGCAGGATCTCCCGATTTTGGCTGTTCAACTTTAATTACCTGTGCTCCCATCCCAGCTAATAAGAGAGTAGCATAAGGACCGGATAGAAATGTTGTAGCATCTAAGATTGTAATTCCTTCCAAAGGCTTGGTCATAAACTACACTCCTCTTTTTTCCCGCCGCATCTTTAGCTGTCAGGTAGCAATTTCACTCCCCCCGAGCGTACACTTTGCACCGGTCCCCGTGATCAAGGCCCGGTGGTGTTCCATACGTTCTTGAGCAGGAACCCCGAGCTTTGGCAGCTGATATTCTAAACCCAACATTT
>DAHVVW010000362.1 GCA_027357125.1 Clostridiales bacterium | reverse complement strand
GAGATTCTCGCCTGCCTAACAACGTTAATGTCAGTATTCGATTTGTGGAAGGGGAATCCCTGCTTTTAAGCCTTGACATGCTCGGGATCGCGGCTTCAAGCGGTTCAGCCTGCACCTCAGGCTCCCTTGATCCATCCCACGTTTTGTTGGCCATGGGCATGCCGCATGAGATTGCCCACGGTTCCCTGCGTTTTTCACTAGGCAGGCAGAATACGGATGCAGATGTGGATTATGTCTTAGAGCAGCTGCCAAAAATCGTGGAGCGCCTGCGCATGATGTCACCGCTTTATGATCAGGCTCAAGCTAAACAAGCACTGTAGAGGGGTGAAAAGAGATGTACTCAGCTAAGGTAATGGATCATTTCATGAATCCGCGCAATGTGGGTGAGATTCCGGACGCTGATGGCGTAGGGGAAGTAGGGAACGCCAAATGCGGCGATATTATGCGTATCTACTTGGATATTGAAGGCAACACTATTAAGGATGTTAAGTTTAAAACTTTCGGTTGTGGTGCAGCTGTTGCTACCAGCAGCATGGTGACAGAAATGGTCAAAGGAAAAACGATCGAGGAAGCTTTGACAATTACGAATGCTGCGGTTGCTGAGGCTTTGGACGGCCTGCCTGCCAATAAATTGCACTGTTCTAATCTCGCAGCCGATGCTCTTCACGAAGCTATTAAAGATTACCATGAAAAAGAAAAGCAAAAGGGATAGATTTGTATGACCCTGTCGGACAAACCTAAAGTAGTAGTGGGAATGAGCGGCGGTGTGGACAGCTCCATGGCCGCCGCTTTGCTTAAAGAAGAAGGATATGATGTGATAGGGGTTACGCTGCAAATCTGGAAGTCGGCCGGGCCCGAAGTCGAGGGGGGCTGCTGCTCCATCTCAGCGATCGATGATGCGCGCAGGGTGGCTTTCCAGCTAGGTATTCCCCATTATGTCCTTAACTTTCGCTCTTACTTCGAAGAAACAGTAGTGGACTATTTCACTGAGTCTTACTTAACCGGATTTACGCCCAATCCCTGCCTGGCCTGCAACCGCTATGTCAAGTTTGGGGAATTGCTCAGGAAGGCGCGCGGGCTGGGGGCCGAGTACATAGCTACCGGACACTATGCCCAAGTCTTGCGTGACCCGGACTCAGGGCGGTTTCTCTTAAGCAAAGGCGCAGATGAGTCTAAAGACCAGACTTATGCTCTGTATATGCTGACTCAGGAACAGCTTGCCCACACCCTTTTTCCACTGGCCGAGTATATGAAGGAACATGTGCGCGAGATGGCGAGGGAGAGAGGGCTTTTAGCCGTAGCTGATAAGCCTGACAGCCAGGAAATTTGCTTTGTTCCGGATGATGACTATGCTTCTTTTGTCAAGGAACGAGTGGGGCAAAAAACAGTCCTCGGGAATTTTGTGGACCAAGAGGG
>DAHVVW010000361.1 GCA_027357125.1 Clostridiales bacterium | reverse complement strand
CCACAGGGGACCTCATATTTTACCAAAATCTCAACTGCTTCCTGAGTCATCATGGAACGACTCCACGCAGCAATCATCGCATCAACCTCATCGGCATTTACTGTTCGTTGAGACTGAATGTTAAACCGGGAGTCACCGATTAAATCTTCCCGATTCATTGCTTTGAGCAACCGTTCCCAATGTTGGTCGCTGCCGCTAGCAATAACTATATACCCGTCCCTTGTCGAATAGGAATTGAAAGGGGTTAACCTTAGCAATCGGTTGCCCATGCGCACAGAATGTCCTTGTGATGACCAGAAATCCAGCGAATCATCCAGAATTAGAGCAAGCAAAGCATCCAACATAGAAGTCTCAACCTGTTGACCTTTCCCTGTTATTTCTCGGTAACGCAGCGCGGCCAGAATGCCAATCGCCGAAAACATCCCGGAAGCTATATCACCCAATAGAACACCTGTTTTAACCGGCGGAGAGTCAGGCATCCCGTTGATAGACATAAGTCCGCTCATTGCCTGCACCACGATATCAAAGGCAGGAAGATCTCGATATTTCCCAGAAAGTCCGAATCCTGAAATCGAACAATAAATTAAACCGGGATTAAGCCCTTTCAATTCATCATAACCTACTCCCAATTTATCCATTGTTCCGGGCCGAAAGTTTTCTACAACAACGTCAGCACGCTTTGCTAACTCCTTAAAAATTTCTTTACCCTTGTCATGCTTAAGGTTTAGGGTAATACTTTGTTTATTGCGGGCCCGTTTCAAGATTCCAAATGATAAGTCTTCCCTATCTAAAGCTTTAGCTGCGACCCCATTCTTACCGGCAAAAGGAGGACTTATCCTTGCAGGATCTCCCACTTTAGGCTGCTCGACTTTAATTACTTTCGCTCCCATTCCAGCTAACAAGAGGGTAGCATAAGGACCGGACAAAAATGAGGTAGCATCTAAAATTGTAATTCCTTCCAAAGGCTTCGTCATGAACTGCACTCCCCTTTTCCATGGTACAATAACCATCCAATTAATCAAGCGAATGATTTTTTCGGGTTAAGGTCGGTAGGAGCAGACGTTGTCTCACTATTTTGATTCCGTCCCACAGGGCACAATATCATGCATCGTCCACACATTGCGGCAACCCTCTCTAACCGGTTCCATTTGTTGTCTGTTTTTGCGAGCTTATACCAGTCCTCCACCTTAGTAACCGTTTCTTGTACGTTCTGGGCTTGCAATCTGCCAGCCGTACCAGTAGCAAGGCCTGTTACACCGCTTCTGCAGATCGGCTTAACCAGCTTACCATAGATGTAGGTTCGGCCACTGATATTTAAGTCAACACTCTCTGTTTCGCTTAGTGCTTCAGTTGGACATTCTTTGACACACGTTTTGCAATTTTTGCATAACGGAGGCCCGCTGTATAAAGGGTCTGCCTCCAACTCAGCTTCAGTGACGATAACCACCCATCGAACCCTTGGGCCCGCGTCGGGAGTGAGCGCCAAACCATTCCATCCAAACTCCGCCAGACCGGCACATACGGCTGAATGCCTGTTTGAGATTACTCCTCGCATTAAGTATTCATCCCGCCCTACACTAGAAGGCGGCAAAAACACCTTCAAACCAGCCTCGTTTAGATATTCTGCAAGCTTCAGCGCAGCATCCTCCATGTAATTATTAATCAAGTTATATCCAAAAAG
>DAHVVW010000360.1 GCA_027357125.1 Clostridiales bacterium | reverse complement strand
ATTGAGAGTCAGCGGCTTCGGCGTAACTCTCCACTGGATAGTTACGTCTCTGCTCGAACGGTTCGCTCTGCAAGGCATCTTGCCTGTTTTCTGATGGTGCCTGTGACATGAAGGTCAAGTAAGCCTCTGACCATCCGACCTCTGTTATTACTTGCTCTTATAAGTCTTGGACGCAACATCCACGAATAAGACACCTTCAAGATGGTCGATTTCGTGCTGCAGTACCCGGGCCAGGAGTCCTTCTCCTTTTATCTCGGTCATTATTCCCTCGCGATTTAACCCTTGCACCCGCACCTGGGCTGCCCTGGTGACATCCCCGTTTACGCCCGGAATGCTTAAACACCCTTCAGCATCAGTCTCTTCCCCCTGCTTTTCCAAGATAACTGGGTTGATCAGCTCTAGCGGACCGTCTCCCGCGTCGACCACGATTACTCGTTTTGACACTCCAATTTGGGGCGCAGCCAAGCCTACTCCGTCAGCAGCGTACATAGTGTCGCGCATGTTATCGAGTAACTTTTTAATATTGGGAGTTACCTCTTTTACTTCAAGCGCCTTCTCACGCAAAACCGGTGTGCCTATTTCTACAATTTTATATACCGCCAAAATTCCGTTCCCTCCTCTTGCTTTATAGTCTAAGTTCAGGCCTAAAATAACCTCTACGTTTAATATCTTTACACATATTAACCTTATATACACTACCTTACCCCGAAAGAGGGTCAACCTCAATATTTAGAGCAATTCCGCTACTGGCAGGGTTCTGAGCATAGTTTTGCACCCCACGATGGAGAAAAGCACGCAAACTGTCCCGATCCTTCCCTTTAACAGAAACCTGCCAACGGTACTCATTCTTAAGCTTGGGTAAGACGGCCGGCGCAGGTCCCAGGATATCCAATCCATTATTCCCGGCAGGCGTGTCACCCATTCCCCTCTGCAGACTTAAGGCAAGTTCATGGGCCGCCCGCACAACCCTCTCTTCTTTCTCATGCTGCAGCAGCACCCGGATTACATGGGTAAATGGAGGATACCCCCGCTCGCGGCGGTAATTAATTTCTTCCCAGAAAAAAGAGGTAAAATCATGACTTGAGGCCCTCACAATCGCTAGGTCGGTTGGGGCATAAGTCTGGATCACTACTTCTCCTTCCTTATGCGCACGGCCTGCCCTACCTGCCACTTGGGTAAGGAGCTGAAACGTTCTTTCCCGCGACCGGAAATCCGGCATATTCAATGTCTGATCCGCAGTTATGACCCCCACCAGCGTCACATTGGGAAAATCCAGCCCTTTCGCAATCATCTGGGTTCCCACCAGAATGGAGGCTTCCTGCCGTCGAAAACGCTCCAGGATTACGCGATAAGACTCTGGTGTCCGCGTACTGTCATAATCCATCCTTAAGACAGGGACTTCAGGCAAAATCCCCGCTAATTCCTCCTCCACTCTCTGGGTGCCCTGACCGAAAAAGCGGATGTAGCGGCTGCCACACTGAGGGCAGCGGTGGGGGACACTCTCTTCGTGGTTGCAGTAATGGCAGCGCATCATCTGCCCCTGGCTGTGATAAGTCAAAGCCACGTCACATGAAGGGCAGCGGGCCACATGCCCGCACTCCCGGCAGACTACGAACGTGGAGTAGCCGCGGCGGTTGAGAAAGAGCATCGCCTGTTCCCCGCGCTCAAGTCTCTGCCGCAAAGCGCTTTGCAGATAGAGAGAGAAAATGCTCCTGTTTCCTTGGGCCAACTCCTCCCTCATATCAATGACCTTGACCGGAGGCAATGGCCTTTGCCCTACC
>DAHVVW010000035.1 GCA_027357125.1 Clostridiales bacterium | reverse complement strand
GACGGAAGTTGGCAATCGCATCATCATAATTCCCCGAGACTGTTTTAATCCCTTTTTCCCGGATAAGCCCGATCACTTCGTTCGGGGCTGGCCCATACCCAACCAAATCTCCAGCACAAACGACAGCGTCTACCTTCTTCAGCTCAATATCTTGAAGCACCGCTTGCAAAGCCAGGTAATTAGAATGGACATCTGAGAAAATCGCTACACGCCTCTGCAATGACTTTCACCCCCAAATCTTTGATACTTAACCCTTGATAATTAAAGCAATTTTTTCTCGAAGTTCATCCTCGGTAGGAACTTGGCCGACAGCCACTGTTTCCCCGTTTATCATGAGAACCGGTATTGAAATAAACCCCAACTTCATTACTTCCAGAAAATCATAATGCTTTTCGACAGCATAGGGAATGCCGATTGTCGGCAGCACATCATCCAACAAAGCGACTATCTCCTCACAATTCTTACAGCGCAATCCATAAAGTTTAATCTCCAGCATTCATATCACCCCTATATCCTGAATGTCGCTTTTGACTTTGGTCCATTGGCAGTTACCTTTCCTATGCCCTTCAATCCATTTTACTACTTCAGATACGGCATGATCATCATTGCTTACCGTACAAAAAGTTGCGACTCTTTTTACGGACCGATGCGCATTGGCAACGGCAACCCCTACTCCGGCCATTTGCAGCATTTCCAGATCATTAAGATTATCCCCGATGGCAATCACATTGGACCGCTCTACACCCAAACTTTTGCTGACTTGCGCCAGCGCAACCCCTTTGTTCACGTCACGGGGAACAATTTCCAGGAAATTAGCTTCAGTCCTCATTGTACGGATAGACCAGCCCTGCTGGCGTATCAAACGGTTCAAGAACCTCTGTAGAAGCGGCATGTATTTCTGATCCCAGGCAAACAGAATTTTTCGCCACGCGAGGGTCTTCAAGGGAAATTCCACTCCTAATCGTTTCGGTTGCAAACTTTCCCGCAGCATGTGGTAGTGTATCAGTCCGTTATCCGCCAGAATATGCACATCACCGGCGGCATCGTAGACTTCGATCCCAGTCTCGGGAAACTCATCGAGTATCGGCCACACAATTCTCTTAGCATCATCAGGCAAAAATTGTTCCCAAATTATATGGTGCCTTTTACAGTCATAAATCATGGCCCCATTATACAAAATCGCGGGCGCATTGACCGGTAAGTTCTCCAGGTAAGGCCTGACGGAAGAATCGATCCGGCCCGTTGCCAGAGTAAACAATCCTCCCTGAGCCACAAAGCGTTTGATGGCCTCAATGTTTTCTTTACTGATCGCATGTTTGCTGTTCAACAAGGTTCCATCCATGTCAGACACCAGAAGTGTCCGGTTTAAGTTTGCGCTCATTATCTCCACTCAACCACTCTCTCCTTTCAACTCCCACTAAAACAAAAAGCAAGTATCTGTTTAAGAGACTTGCTTTTTCTGAAACTTGCTTGCGGTTAATTTCGCAGTCGTTAATAAGCTTAGATTCTTTTGGTCCTTCCTATCAGTGACTACCGGTACAGAATTACCGAATCTTGGTGTCTCGGATCCCCAAATAGCTGCAACGATTTGCTCCTCTTTTTGCGTCATTTGAAACCACCTTCCTGTACTGTATTTGCATCTATAACAATTTTAACTGATACTTGTTAACACCATATTATTGTTGTGTAAAGTTAAGATTAAATTTTAATCCGCTTGCTGCGGAACCTTCATTAAGATGATTCCCCCAATGATAAACAACAAAATGATACTAAAAACTCCGTTGTTGGTCCTCCCTGTAAGCTGGGTCACAAGACCCACGAGGAACGGACCCATAATCGCCGCAAACTTGCCAAAGATATTGTAAAAACCAAAAAACTCATTGGCATTCTCCTTGGGCACAAGTTTTCCGAAATACGACCTGCTTAACGCCTGTAATCCCCCCTGGGAAGTTCCCACCAGCATGGCCAGGATCCAGAAATCAAGGGTACTGTCTAAGAAGTAAGCATAGATACAGATTAAAGTATAAACGAATATTCCGACATAGAGCATGGTTTTTCCCCGGAATTTCCCCGCCAGCCAGCCGTAGAGAATCGCGAACGGAAAGGCCACGAACTGGGTTGCCAGGAGGATAATTAGTAAATTGGTGGTGCTGATACCCAGATCAGCCCCGTAAGAAGTAGCCATCTTGATAATAGTGTCTACCCCATCGATATAAAAGAAATAGGCCAGTAAGAATAAGAACACCGTTTTATGACTGCGGATATTTTTTAACGTTTTACTCAACCGTTTGAAACTGTTTTGCACAGGGTTTGGCTCTACTTCAATCCCATATTCCTGGTTTACCCGCTTAAGCATAGGAATTGTAAAGACCCCCCACCAGATGGCAGTGATGACAAAGGAAAGCTTGCTGGCCCCGGCCACAGAAAGCGGGATTTTGCCAAACTGAGCCAGGATAACTATGGCCATACAGAAGATAAAAGGTATCGTACTCCCGATGTACCCTAAGGCATAGCCCAAGCTTGAAACCCGGTCCATTCGCTTCTCTGTCGTCACATCGACCAGGAAAGCATCATAAAAAATATTGCTTCCGGAAAAGCCAATGGCAGTAAGTATGTAAAAGACCAACAGCAGCGGCCAGTATGTATCAGGCACTGTGGCCAGCAAGGCTGTAAATATCACCCCAAGCACGAAAAAGAGACTGAAAAACTTCTTCTTATAACCTTTATAATCTGCCAACGTCCCCAGGATAGGAGCAAGCAGCGCGAGTACAAGGGTAGCGATAGAGTTGGCATATCCCCAATAAGCTGTGGATAAAGACGCATCCCCGCCCGCATTTGCAAATACGGACTTAAAGTAGAGCGGGAGAATGGTGGAGGTAACTGTCAGTGTGTACGCCGAGTTCCCCCAATCATATAAAGCCCAGCTGGTTTCAGTCTTACTAAGTTTGAACATAACCCACATCCTTTCGCAATAGTGCACCGATGGAGAGGTTGTCGTGTCTACTCTAGGATTTCCTCTATAACCCTGCCATCCACATCTTTCAAACTAACCCCCAAAAGTTTAGCGATGGTCGGCCCTTCATCAATTAAACGCATTTCATCTAGGACAACCCTTTCTTTGATCCCTTTGCCTGCAGCCATGAAAACGGTGGTGTAGTCCTTCTTAAACGGAGAATAGCCATGTGCTGCCTTCGTGTAATGGGGCACAACCCCTACTTGCTCAGGTCTAATAATGGTAAGAATATCCCCTTCAATATTATCCGTGAAATAATACCCCCGGTTGGCTTCTAACATTAAGGCGCATTCCGGATCAGCGCCCAACTTAAGAACCTCCGTCTTAGAGTAAATCCCTTCTAAACAGTTATGTTCGTGATTGAAATTTTCCAGTAGCGACCGGATCTTGCTCACAATACTTGCGTCTGTACCAGGCGTTGTATATACATACGCGGAACCGTCACAGCTTTTAACAATGGCTTTGTAGGCAACGATCCGGCCCCTGGCATCGACCTTGATATACCCGTTTTGTCTAAACAAAACATTGAGGTTGATAATTTTGTCCTCATCCAGACTGCTGTGATCTCCCAGAACGATCAGCGTGCTGTCCTCATAGATATTCGCTTCTTTCAAGGTCCGAATAATCTCACCCAGTCTCTGATCATGCCTCTGTAAAGCCCCCCGGGCTTCAGCGGAATTAAATCCATGGTAATGGCGCATGGTGTCTAAGTCGGTATAATGAACAAGGGTCAGGTTCGGCTGTTTTTCTCTCATGGTGTACAGCAAGGACTGATGCGTAAAGTTATCAAGATAAGGCTGCTTAAACCCTTGTCTGAGATGTCCAAACTTTTTATTAAGAACAAACTGGTAAATAGGGCTGCCATTCAGCAAAGATACAAGGATCTGGTTGTGCCAAGGCCTGTTGGCAATTATTTCCGGCATATTGTACTGAATGCGCGCTTTCCCTGTCACAGGCCATAATAAAGCAGCGACTCTCATTCCCTGGGCAACAGCTAAGTCAAAAATAGTCTGCCCTTTAATATAGTGACGCAGCCAATACCAATCCGGGGACTTCCGATTCGGTTGCAAAAGAGTATTATTGATAATACCATGGTTTTTCGGGTATCTTCCCGTAACGATGCTAGCGTGAGCCGGATATGTAAGAGTGGGATACACACTGTAGACTTTCCGTGCATAAGAAGCTCTTTTTATAAACTCCCGAAAATTAGGCAACTTTATCACATAATCAAAGTCCAATGTTGAGAGTCCGTCAAAGGATATCACATATAGGGACTTTGTTAAATTTTTCATTTAATCATTCCTATCTTTTCTTACCTTGTTCCTTCAAGAAGACGACATCCTTTATATACTTACTCGTTCAAGTCCTGAGATATTTACATTTTTTGCACATTCTTGTTCTTTTAGCCTCTCACCTCTCTACCTAACCCTTTCCCTCCTTTCCCCTTAGTGTCATTACCTCGTGCTTCGTGCTTCGTGTCTCATGTTTTCTATCCTCTCCACCGCGCGCCTGTACCCCTTGCCTTTTACCCTTTCGATCCAGTTTGCGTGGCCGTATCAAACACTTCGGACCGTACCCGATCAGGTCTTCCCGATGAGCAAGACGCAACGCCTCGGCCACCAAGTCATAATTTTTCGGATCGCGATACTGGATGAGTGCCCGCTGCATCCCCTTTTCCTTCTGGGTGCGGGGGACATAAACTTTTTCCATGGTTCTGGGATCAAGCCCCGTATAGTACATACAGGTGGATAATGTCCCCGGCGTAGGAATAAAATCCTGTACCTGTTCCGGATTCACCCCCATATCACGCACGTACTCCGCCAATTCCACCGCTTCTTTGAGCGTGCTTCCGGGGTGGGACGAGATTAGATAAGGCACGAGGTACTGCTTTTTCCCCAGTTCCTTGTTGATCCGTCCGTATTCCTCCACAAAACGGTCATAAACTTTGCGCCCAGGCTTACCCATGCGTTTTAAGACGGCCGGGCTGACATGCTCAGGTGCCACTTTCAACTGCCCACTAATATGATGCGCGCACAGTTCCCGCAAAAAACCACTATTCCTGTCAGCTAAAACCGCATCGAAGCGGATTCCCGAACGTACGAAGACCTTCTTCACCTGAGGCAGCCGGCGCAAGCGCCGTAAAAGTTGGATATATTCGCTGTGGTCTGCATCAAGCTCAGGACAAGGCTCAGGAAAAAGACACTGGCGGTGCGCGCAGGCCCCTCTTTTCAATTGTCCTTTACAGGCCGGGCGGCGGAAATTGGCTGTAGGTCCGCCCACATCATGAATATATCCCTTAAAATGAGGGCTTGTGACCACTGCCTCCGCTTCCCTCACGATCGAATCAGCACTCCTGCCCTGGACAATCCGGCCCTGATGAAAGGTGAGCGCACAGAAAGAGCAAGACCCATGACAGCCGCGGGAACTGGTAAGGCTAAACTCTACTTCTTTAATCGCAGGCACCCCGCCTTCCTGCTCATACACGGGATGATAAGTACGTGCATACGGAAGTTCATAGACCTCATCCATTTCCGTCTCATTTAATGGAAAAGAAGGAATGTTTTGCACGACTCCCTCCCGTCCATGCGCCTGATAAAGAACACGGCCTCGGTAGGGGTCCTGTTCCTGGTATTGCTGCCAGACCCCCTCAGCATAGCTTCTCTTACTCTCCGCTACTTCAGAATAAGGCGGAATTATCTGCGCAGCCTCAGGCGGCTTTCCCCGCCAGGGAATCATAGTCCCCCTCACCTCCGTAACTGCACCGATACTTTCCCCCTCATGCAGACGATGTGCTACTTCCAAAATCGCCTGCTCGCCCATCCCGAAAACTAAGAGATCAGCCTGACTGTCAAGCAGGATTGAACGCCGAACCTGGTCACTCCAATAATCATAATGCGCAAACCGCCTTAAAGATGCTTCAATACCCCCGATAATGACCGGCACTCCCGGCAAGGCCTCCCGCACCCGGTTGGAATAAACAATTGTGGCCCGATCAGGTCTGAGACCGCTTTTACCCCCGGGAGCATACACATCTTGAGAACGCCTTTTTTTGGCGGTCGTATAGTGATTTACCATCGAGTCCAGGTTCCCCCCGGTGATGAGGCAGGCTAAGCGTGGCCGTCCCAAGCTGCGAAACACATAAAGGTTTTTCCAGTCCGGCTGGGCAATAATCCCGACTTTATATCCTTCCCGTTCCAGCAGACGGGCAATAATGGCTGCGCCAAAACTAGGGTGGTCAATGTACGCATCCCCCGTAATCATGATAAAATCCAACTCATCCCAGCCGCGCTCAGCCATCTCTGACCTGCTAATGGGTAGGAAATTCTGCTCAGACATACTTTCAACCCCTAAAGCGCAGTTAATCAGTGCAAACTTATACCTTTAGTAAAATTGCGTGTACTCCCAGTACGGCCAAAGCCTTGAGGAACACACGCAACTTAATCCTTAAACTTAATCCTTGCAAAAAGTTAGCGGTAATTAATAAATTGAAGCTCAATCCCGAAATCTTCTTTGCGAAGTACGTTTATAACAGCCTGCAGGTCATCTTTGTTCTTCCCTACAACTCTAATTTGATCCCCTTGAATTGAACTCGTAACTTTGATCTTGCTGTCTTTAATTACTTTATTGACTAGCTTCGCTTTATCCTGGGATATCCCCTGCACAAGCTTAACTTCCTGGCGCACAGTATCCCCGGCTGCCGGTTGAATCTTTCCATATTCAAGAGCCCTTAATGAAATATCACGCTTCACGAGCTTACTCTCTAAAATATCAGTGACATTGCGCAGCTTAAATTCATCATCCGAAACGAGGACGATTTTTTCCCCTTCCAAGGTAATTGATGACTTACTGTTTTTAAAATCAAACCTCTGTTCCATTTCTTTTTGCGCCTGATGCACAGAGTTTACCACTTCCGGCATCTCAACTTTGGACACGATATCGAATGAAGACTCTTTGGCCAAACTATTCTCTCCTTTGCTTAAACCCTTATACTTAAATCCTTACTGTGCTTTAATTACATTGTCTTTAGATAAAGCAATGTTGCGAACCACCTGTCCGGACTTACCCAATTTTGGGAGTTGCTTGTCATTCAACGTGATTGCCAGCCCTCCGGCATTACCCACGTTTACCAGCTCTATCTTATCTTTGGCTTGCAATTCCTTCGTGGTGCCTGCAGGGAATGTTCCTTGCAGGGCAGGCTGACCGTCTACCTTGACTACAAGCCAGACATCCTCAGTAAACACCAGTTTGGCAGACAATCCCTGGGTGTTGGGAGACTCACTAGTTGCAAGGGGTTGAGTACTTGGTGCCGCTGCGGTATTTTCATTATTCTGTGAAGCACTCGGTTCTGCTGGAGCAGTCGGCAAGGCCGGCGGTGTATAAGCAGAATTCTGCGGCGTAACCTGAGGCCGCCGAGTCCAAGTCGAGATTCCAATAACCAACCCAATGGCAAATAAAGCCATGACCACAGCTACTAATGGCCTCAGCCACAGGGGCTTAGCGCGTATAGGAGTAAGCGGTGCCTCCAGCACCGGCGCGGCAGTTGCGGAAGACTTGTAAAGGCTCAGAACCTCTTCCGGGTTTAGGCCAAGGTTTTTGGCATAAGTTCTCAGGAACCCTTTGATATAGGCATTCCCCGGAAGCATGGAGTAGTTCTCTTCTTCCAGTGCCTGCAAATAACGCACACGAATTTTAGTTTCTTGTTCGGCCTTTGCCAAATCCCAGCTTTTAGCTTCACGAGCCTTGAACAGTATTTGCCCTTCTCCGGCCATAGCGACACCCTCCTTTACACCTCATTGTTCGCCTTATCATGCGCTAACTAAGATCAAATGCTGAAAAGCTGGAAGCTACTTCCTCAGTACGGATAACATCTTCTTCACTGTGCCTTATCTCAACCAATAAGTCAAAATTCACCTTCAACTTGCCGTCACGCCTAAAAACATCCGGGTGTTCAATAATCTTCGGCGTGTTGATTTCCATTACCCGTGCCAGCAGGTTCCAGTGTTCAGGATTGCCGCGTGAGGTGCTGGTGATCCCGTCAATCAGAAAAATACTGTTTTCTGATTCATCCAACATTAAGGTTGTACGTACAGTCTGACGGATAATCGTTGAAGAAAGCAAGATCCACTTTTTATTGGCATATACGCAGGCCGCAATAGCAGCTTCAGTTTTCCCCACTCTCGGCATCCCGCGCACCCCAATAATCAAGTTTTCCCCTTCAACTAAAGTATCTCCTAAAAAGTCAACTAAAACTCCTAATTCTTCGCGTACAAAGCGGTAAGTAGGAGGATTTTCCGCAGCAACATCAAGCCTCTTGCCATGCCTCAGCGCAATTCGGTCCAGAGGGGTCGGAGCACGCAAAGCTATCACTTTAATCGCTTCAACCTGATCCAAGGCTGCCTTAAGCGCATTCATTTTAGCGTCGGACAGCGCCCTCAGCAAAAAACCGCGCCTCCGGGATCCAGTGGCCGACACTGTCAGAATGTTGAATTCCAACATCCCCATCAAGGTCGTGACTGCACCGAGCAGCCCCGGTTTATCCTGCTGAATCTCATATTCAAGATACAGAAGCTTTTCTTTATTGGGCCACCCTGTGCTCAAAATAGCGTTCCAACTCCCTTAAGGCCGACTTAGGCTCTTGATAATTAAGACAAAACTCATAGCCTAAATCCGGTTCGTTGGGATAACCATAAAGAGTGTCATAATATTCTACGAGCAAACGTTTGGTAAACTGTCTGAGCTCGCCCCCATCCAGTAATTCATGATACTGATGAATACGCTCATGCCCTAGGAGCTTAACCAGCCTGTCCAAAGCTTGCCTGATCTGGGGCATAGAATCGGGAAACTTGGTATACTCCTCCACCAGGCGGGCAACTCTGTGATCCAGGCTGTCATATATAAGTATCTGGGTACCGCTTTGCATCCCCGCAAAAAACCTTTCAGGAACTGTAACCCGACCGATACGCCTACTTTCACATTCTACAATCATATAATCGTGATGCGGGAATTTCTTTATTTCTTCGTATAACATGGAATCAAACGCCTTTTGGCTGGGAGCTCCGCCGAGCCCGATCGCACCAAAAACCGAACCTCTGTTGTTTGCCAGCTTTTCCAGATCAATAGCAGGGTATCCGTCCTGACGCAATTTGTTAAGAATCTCAGTCTTCCCGACTCCGGTGTTGCCACGCAGAACCACCACATGTTTATTAAAATCGTTCGCAAAATACTCAATGACTTTACGCCGATAAGCTTTATACCCCCCTTGAAGGCGGTAAACTGTCATACCCATCAGATCGAGCATAGAAACCATTGCCTTGCTGCGCATGCCCCCACGCCAGCAAAATACCACCAGAGGACCAGACGCGTTAGCCTCTTCAGCTTTTTTAACCAAGGCAGGCAATTTAGGGCTTGCAAATTTCAGTCCAAGTTCACGCGCCTGAGCCGGAGAAACTTGCGTGTAAGCAGTACCAATCACTGCTCTTTCTTCATTATTAAATAAAGGAAGATTTAGTGCTCCGGGAATTGTGGCCTCAGCAAATTCCCCTTCAGACCGGACATCCAGCAGAACAGGATTTGCCAAATCCTCAAGTTCTTCGACCGTTATCTCCTTAATCATTCCCTATTTTTCCTCTCAACTTGAATATATTCCACATTATATATCATAAATCCTGCCACAGATCTTGGCAAATTCTCGTATTAAACCAATTTTGAGCGCCCAATCACACGGTTAATTCGCATTAGCATCTGGCCAAGGTCCAAATTTCAGCTCAAACTGCCCCCGCGTAAGTAATACTTCCCGTGGTTTCGAGCCTTCATACCCTCCGACCACCCCCTTGTCTTCGAGCATATCCATGAGCCGAGCCGCCCGGGTATACCCTATGCGCAAGCGCCGCTGCAACAGGGAAACCGAGGCGTTTCCTGATTCGATAAAAAGCTGGGCTGCCTGATAGAAGAGTTCGTCTTCCGCTTCTTCCAATTTATTCGACCCTACTTCAATGTTAGGAATGTCCTGGTACTCTGGCTTTGCCTGCTCCTGCAGAAATTTGACGACATTCTCAACCTCTTTATCAGCTAAGAAACAGCCCTGGACCCGCACAGGCTTGCTCGCACCCATTGGATAAAAAAGCATATCACCTCGACCGAGGAGTTTCTCGGCTCCATTCATATCGAGAATCGTGCGTGAATCGATCTGAGACGAAACTGCAAACGCAATGCGCGAGGGAATATTGGCTTTGATCAGTCCGGTAATAACATCCACCGACGGCCTCTGGGTCGCCACAATCAGGTGGATACCTGCTGCCCGCGCCATTTGGGCCAGGCGGCAGATTGCATCTTCCACATCCCCCGGGGCCACCATCATCAGGTCTGCTAATTCATCGATGATTACCACAACATAAGGGAGGGGCGGGTGCTCACTTTGTTTTTCTTGGCTTCTTAAAAAGTTATAACGGACAACATCCCTTACCCCTGCAGCCGCAAACAGTTCATAACGGGTTTCCATCTCCGTGACTCTCCATTTCAGGGCTCCGGCCG
>DAHVVW010000359.1 GCA_027357125.1 Clostridiales bacterium | reverse complement strand
ACACCAGGTAAGGTGAAACGACTTGTTGAGTGGGTGATTCGTCATGCCGATGTGAAAACGGTCTTGCCTATGGATCGGCTGTTTCATTTCTTCCAGACTCAAATCCTGACCATTTCCGCTAAACTCGGGTTACTCGGGAATATGGACGCCTTAAGCGTGGCAGGGGATGGCACTCCCATTGTCACTGCTGCTTACCCCCGTAGTAAACCTATTTGTAATTGTCGTGCCCAAGGCCTTGCCAAATGCAACCATCCCCGTATTTACTCTCAACCCGACTGCAACTCGGGCTGGGATAGCTCCCGTGAGAAGTACTTCAACGGATATCACCTCTATATGATCTCTGCTGCAGACTCTCGATACGATTTGCCATTGTATCCTAGACTACAGCCTGCTTCCAGACACGACTCTGTCAGTCTGGTCGTCAGTGCGGTTGAATTTAAGCAACGTTTTACCTTGGGCACGGTGGAAAAAATGCTATTGGATTCTGCTCATGATGCCGAAGCTATTTACGACCTGATGTCTCACCAGAACATTGAGCCGTTTATTGATCTGAACAGCCGCAGTAAGAAGAATACTAAAACCGGCTCAGATATTCGGATTTCACCCAATGGTATTCCCATTTGCTCCATTGGCTTGGAGATGAAGCCTAATGGCTACGACAATACACAAAACCGTCATAAGTGGAGATGTCCACTTGCTTGTGGTGCGCAAAACCCCTGTGCCACTCCTTGTTCTAAAGCAAAGTATGGACGGACCTACCACACCTTCTCTAAGGACAATTTGCGTCTGTTTACCAAAACTCCTCGTGACTCGGAAAAGTGGAAGATCATTTACAAACGCCGCACCTCCATTGAACGCTCCAATAAACGTGAAAAGATCGATTACTGGCTGGAATCCGGGCGACATCGCTCCACGAAAATGTGGTACGTTCGCATTTACGGCATTATGATCTGTCAACACTTGGATGCTTGGTTTTCTCATCAGAAGGAGAACTTTATGGATCTCAAAACATTGATCTTTCCTCAAACAGCTTAGCTATTTTTCGATTTTTAATTAGGAAGTCTGTGACGTTTATTTGCCATGCTCATTTTTAAGAACGTTGGTTATTGATACAATTCCCCTTGTATTCTTACGAATTTCCAGCTCCTTTTCCAAAAATCAGCTGTTCCCACCTCCTGAATTCCGAGAGACTATAAAAACTATTTAACCACAAGGAAAAGAGCGATAGCTTCTCCATCTTTTCCTTATGCAGCTATTATATTTGATCGTTTTTAAGAAACTCAATCACTCCGCCAGATTCCATAATGTTCATTGCAATTTCTGGAACCTGAGTCAATTGAATTGATACATCTTTCGTTTTATTGATTAATAACGGTATGTCTTGCCCTAACTCAACGGTGATTTCATCCCATCTTTCAACATTCTTGGATATCCCGGGGCATTCAAACAGCCTCATTCCACTTGCCAATTCGCTTCTATAAAAAGCAAACGAGAATGATTCTGCAATGACGGTCTTTATCCCCAATTCCCTCATGCCCAACATGGCTTGTGGATGCGGATGTCCATAGCCAAAGTTCTTTCCACCTATTAAAATATCTCCTTGTATCACTTTTTCTTTAAAATCTTCTTCATAATGTTTCATCAAAACATCAAGGATCTTATCCTTTTCCCCTACACGGATATTTTCAATTCCAATAATAAAATCCACATCAAAATTATCTTCGAATACCCAGGCCACTCTACCCATTATCTTTTTCATCTCTTAAACCTCCTGATTCAGTTCTTTACGCGGATCAGAAATTTTTCCATACAGTGATGTAGCCGCAACTACGAAAGCACTGGCAAGGTAAATCTGCGCATCAAG
>DAHVVW010000358.1 GCA_027357125.1 Clostridiales bacterium | reverse complement strand
GAAAGGTGGTGAAAAAATGAATCTTGAGAATGTGGAACAAACGGCGGAGCAGTTTAAGGTTTTGGCTGATAAAACTCGTCTCCGTATTTTGGGGCTTTTACGTCAGCGGGAGTTATGCGTGTGTGATTTGACTGAGATTTTGGAAATCAGCCAGCCGGGAGTGTCGCAACACATGCGCAGGCTCAAGCAGGCGGGATTTGTCAAGGAGCGCAAGGGCGGCCAATGGGTCTACTATTCCTTAAACAACCAGCATTCGCTTCTGTCCTTGCTCCTGCCGCACTTGCCAACAGTTTCCGAAGACCTGGAGCGCTTGGCGGCGGCAAAGGGGTGTAGGGCGTAAGTCTTGCGTTAAGGAAAGCGAAGAGAAGAAATCGATTAACTGCTTTGAAAAGATCTTGTTGGATTTTCCTTGATAAGTTTTGTGGAAAAGTTAGTGTGACAACAATGTAAGGAGGTTTAGCGTATGAGTGTTGAAACGCCTGTTAGCCGCAAGCTGTCCTGGCTGGACCGCTATTTGACTTTGTGGATCTTTTTGGCGATGGCTGTAGGAATCGGGATTGGGTATGTGTTCCCCGGAGTAGCCGCATGGCTTAACACTTTCCAAAGCGGCACCACCAACATACCGATTGCTATCGGTCTTATTGTCATGATGTATCCGCCCTTAGCCAAAGTTAAATACGAAGAAATGGGGCTGGTGGTGAAAAACACCCGGGTCATGACCCTGTCTCTAATCCAGAACTGGATCATCGGCCCGATTATCATGTTTGTGCTCGCTATCATCTTTCTTCACAATTATCCCGAGTACATGGCCGGTTTAATTATGATCGGCCTCGCCCGCTGTATTGCGATGGTCATCGTGTGGAACAGCCTGGCCAAAGGGGATTCAGAGTATGCGGCAGCAATAGTGGCGTTGAACTCCATTTTCCAGGTTATCTTCTACTCGGTCTATGCCTATATCTTTATTTCTGTGCTGCCGTTCTGGTTAGGACTTACCTCGGGCACCGTGAAGCTTGATCTGAGCATCTGGGAAATTGCGCAGAGCGTCCTGGTTTATTTGGGAATTCCGTTCTTCGCCGGTTTGCTTACACGTCTCATTCTTCTTCCGCGGATGGGCAAGCAGTGGTATGAGCAGAAGTTTGTGCCGAAAATCAGCCCTTTGGCCCTAATTGCCCTTCTGTTTACAATCGTGATTATGTTTTCCCTTAAAGGGCAATATATCGTGTCTTTGCCTATGGATGTGGTGCGGATAGCGATTCCTTTAGTTGCTTATTTCTTAATCATGTTTTTTGTCTCCTTTTTCATGGGTTGGCGACTGGGGATTCCTTACAGCCAGACGGTCACCCTGGCCTTTACAGCGTCCAGCAACAACTTCGAACTGGCGATCGCGGTAGCGGTGGCGGTATTCTGGATTAACTCCGGCCAAGCCTTTGCCGCAGTGATTGGGCCGTTGATTGAGGTGCCTGTGATGATTGGTTTGGTCAACGTAGCCCTGAAAATGGGAGGCAAGTACTTCGGCAAGAACGGGGAAGCGCTGCGCGGGTAAGAATATATTTTTATCCGCGCAGAAAATAACTCAAGAGTACAAAGGAGAATCCCAGTGAACGAAAAAATCATCTACTTTATCTGCACCGGCAATTCCTGCCGCAGTCAAATGGCAGAAGGATTGGGCAAGAGATACCTAAGCGACAAGTATAAGGTCTACAGCGGCGGCATAGAGGCCCACGGACTTAACCCCAGGGCGGTAGAAGCGATGGCGGAAAAAGGAATAGATATCTCCGGGCACAAATCGGAAGTGATCGATCTGGAACTACTGAACAAAGCTGACTATGTCATTACGCTCTGCGGTGATGCTTACGATACCTGTCC
>DAHVVW010000357.1 GCA_027357125.1 Clostridiales bacterium | reverse complement strand
CACTGACCCCACGGAAGGGGCGGCTTTGGCGATGGCGATACTGGCAGAGCTGCATGAACGAGGATCAAGGATTGTAGCGACCACGCATTATGGGGCTTTGAAAGCCTTTGCTTATGAGACCCCCGGAGTGGAAAACTCCTCGGTCGAATTTGATGTGGAAACTTTGCGCCCGACGTATCGTCTGTTGGTAGGGATTCCCGGGCGTAGCAATGCCTTGACGATTGCCGGGCGTTTAGGGCTTGGAGAAGGGATTCTAAGCCGTGCCAGGAAGTATTTTTCCGAGCGGGAGATCCAGATGGAGGATCTCTTGGAAAACTTGGAGGACACTCACCGCGAAATCGAAGCCGAAAAACACAAAACTGAACTTGTGCGGGCAGCAGTAGAGCAAAAACATAAAGAAATTAGTCTTAAATCCTTGAAGTTGGAGGATGAATACGAGCGGATTATTAGTAAAGGCAAGGATGAGGCTGAAAATATCATCCGCCAGACCAGGCGTGAGGCTGAGGAACTGCTGGCTGAACTTAAAGAGGCTGTGAAGAAGGAGCACAAACAGCAGCAGGACATTGAGAGAGCGCGTCAGGGTCTAAAAAGGCTTGCGGGGAAAATTGAAGAAAAGGGTCAGCACCTCGTCAGTAAAAGTTTAGGGTTGAGAGCGCAAGACATTAAGCTTGGGCAGACAGTGTATATGACAAAACTTAGACAAAAAGGGCAAATACTCAAGCTTCCGAATGAGAACGGAGAAGTATTGTTGCAGGCGGGGGTGCTAAAAGTAAGTGTTTCTCTCTCCGATCTAAGACTGGCTGAGGATGAGAAGCCTGTAGTGCCTATGCGTTCTGGAGAAGGGCGCTTAGGGAGAGGCAAGATGGAAACAGTGCGCACCGAAATCGACCTCAGAGGGATGCAGATCGAGGAAGCAACTTATACTCTGGATAAATACCTGGATGATGCGGTTCTGTCCGGGATCAGCCAGATTTATGTGATTCATGGGAAAGGGACCGGGGCTCTTAGATCAGGCATGCAGGAGTTCTTGCGCGGGCATCCCCATGTGCGGTCTTTCCGCTTGGGCCAGCATGGGGAGGGCGATTTGGGAGTCACGGTGGTAGAATTAAAATAGGGGAGTATAAAAAGGGGCACATCCCAAATTTGCTTTGGGATGTGCCCCTTTCGCGGTGCTAAAAGAATGTGAGGCTAATCAGTCGGCTTATACTTAACGCTGTTAGATGGCGGGCCGACAGCCTGGGTTTTCGGGTCGATAGCTGCAGCCCAGAACGTGTACTCCTCTCCCGGAGCTATTTCGTTGCCATCGCCGCCGATAGGTACGGAAACTTGGAATGACTTGCCGCTGACGCCGTCCGGGATATAAGTTTCCAATCCTGTTGCCCCGGGTCGGTGGAGGTATATGACTACAGAGTATTTGTTGCTCCCCGGCGGGAATGAAATGTCAATGTTGGCAGTTCCGGTTGACTGCTTGTAGGTTAAGCGACCGAGATCAGGCGTCGGCAGTTTATCATCCCCTTTAGGAGGGGAGATGCTGGGCTCTGTGGAAGCTGCCGGTGCTGACGGGGCATACTCAGTCGGCATCCGGTAAGGAGCCTCATCTGAAGGCCATGGCCAAGAAGGATCACGATCAGTTATATTTAAGAAAACTTTAGTTAATTTATGCTTGGTTGTGTCAGATGCCAGGTAAGTGGGATTGTCTTCGTCCACTTCTTTTTCAACCCAGATACCGCTCACTGTGGCAGGGAAGTTTCCTTGGGCGGCTATTTCAGTGGTAATAAATTGGGGCGGAGTAAGGCTGCTGGGCAGGAGGCCGGATTTGGTGTCGATCGAACCGCTGACAATTCCGCTTGGTTTAGAGAATGAAGCTTGTGGCTGCTCACCGGCGAGAGCC
>DAHVVW010000356.1 GCA_027357125.1 Clostridiales bacterium | reverse complement strand
TCTGGCAAAACCTTGACTTTGGATTAAGAGGACCACCTATATTCGTTTCGAATAGTGCTGCAACATATTTATTTGATATTACATACAATATATTAATTATATTGATCATGGTAGCTATCATTACTGGTATTATCATTGATACCTTTGCCATAGGCCCGTTTCAGCTCCGGAGAAATCCGACCAAAGCCATGGTAACAAAAGACGGTGTCCGGACGGATACCTTCCGTCAGTTTGGCCTGACCTTTATGCTCATATTTGCCTGCGACCACGATGATGTTATCCCCGTCATGGATACCTAATTTCTTGGCGCTGGCTACATTGATCCACAATGTATTGGTCGGCATCAACTCATTGAGAACGGGGACATTGTGTGTACCGTCATTGGTATGCACGGCGATTTTCCCTTGTATAAAACGAAACTGCCCCTCTCCAGGTTGAGGATGTTGTTTATAGACCGGGATTCCTTCCCCAGTGGCCTCTTGCACTTCGTCGGAGAAGATGTCGATTTTCTTGCTTTTCGTTGCCAGAAGCGCAAGTTCTGCCTTGGGATCGGTTCCTCGAACGTAGAAAGGCTTCATTCCAGGAGGCGTCCATAGACCTTTCTCTTTAAACACATCGACGGTAAGTCCAGCCGGAGTCAACTGCTGACTGACGAAATCATTGATATCCTTATACGGGAAATATTTCCCATAACCCATTTTTTCTCCGAGTTCTTTGTAGATCTGCCAGGCCGGTTTTGTGTCCGGATAAACAAGGTCCACGGCTTTCTGTCTTAACACATACTTCGGTGTCAGACCGGACATGTCATAGACCTGCTCGGTCCGCTCCAGATAGGTGCACTCAGGCAAGACGACGTCGGAATAATAGGCTGTGTCCGTCATATACACATCACAGGTGACGATGAGATCGAGCTTTTTGATCGCTGCGATAGTTTTTTCTGTTTCCGGAATGCCAATCACCGGGTTGAACCGATGAACGAGCCATGCCTTAATCGGATAAGGCTTGCCGGTAAGAGTGCTTTCCGTGAGCTGCCCGATGGCTCCATCATAAGCCGGGATCAGCTGCCCTGGTGTTCCTTTCACCCCGGTACCGTCAATTCTCCCCTTGGCTGGTTTAGGAAATCCAGGCTGCTTGACACCGCCGAGTGCTTTGGCATAACCAGCCTGTTCCGGAAATTCTTTAAGGACACCGGCAGCTTTTACTTGGTATAATCCTCCCGGAACCTCAAAATTCCCAACCATCATGTTAACAATCAGAATTGCCCTCCGAAGTTGATAGTCATTTGAGGTCAATGCCGTTCTCCAACCAAAATCCAGAATGGCGCGTGGCTTAGCCGCGGCAAACTCCCGCGTAACCTGGATGATTTTCTCTTTAGGAATCCCAGTTTCTTTTTCAGCCCAATCCGGCGTCTTATCCTGCACAGACTCCGCCCATTGATCGAACCCTTCTGTATAGTGTTCGATAAACGCTTTATCATATAGGTTCTCGCTAATCATAATCTGGGCCATAACCATGACAAAAGCTAATTCTGTCGTGGGCTTAACAGGCAGCCATTCCCCTTTCGCAGCCGTCACGCTGAAACGGGGATCCAGCACGACCAGCTTAGCACCATTGTTTAGCGCTTTCATAACGGCTCTGGCTTGGGGAACATGGATTCCTTCAAACCAGTTTCGATTCAAAGAAATAAGGTACTTGGCATTGCCAAAGTCCGCAGCAATCCCCTCACTGCCAAATGTTGTATGAAAGGCAACAGCACGGGTCAGAGGACAGGTCGATTCGTGCGAGAACATGTTCGGAGTGCCAATGGCCTTGCCAATCGTGCGGAAAAACCAGTCGTGCGGACCTTTTCGGCTGGCTAAGGCTACCGATTCCCCGCCGTTCTGTTCTATGACCTTTTTCAAATTCTCCGCAATGTACTTGTAGG
>DAHVVW010000355.1 GCA_027357125.1 Clostridiales bacterium | reverse complement strand
CGATGTACGCCTGCATCTCGTTCATCCTGGCCCTGTCCCAGCGGGCCATCGCTTCAGCCTGTTCCACTGTCATCCCTTTTAATATTTCCCGCATTAGAGTATGATTAGATATGGTCAAAAAAGGAATCCCCCCCGCTTCATAAACGCGCTTAACCAGAGCCTGGGCCAAGGGGATCTCCAGACCCACCAACTCGATTAGAATTTTTTCCCCCGGTTGGAGATTTACAGCATAGCCGACTAAGTTATCTGCCAGTTTCTCAATCCGTGGATCTTTCATATAAATGCCCTCCTTATCAGTACTGTACCCCAGTATATTTTATTGTAATTAAAGCGCTTAGCAACTTATATTAGGATAATTTGAACTGGACATTCAATTAATTACTCCCGGTAGAAGTAGCACTTGCCCCCGATTACGCTTTTGCTGAGTTCCTGCCGGTTCGCCAGATAAGAAAGAAAGGCCCCTGCCGTGGCATAAGTCATGTAGTATCCGGCCACATCCACTTCCATCGCACTATCCTTTAAGATTTCTTCCGTAATATCCTCGCGCGTTAGCGGCTGGTTGCACCAGCTTAAGACAAGCTCCAGGTAGTGCTCAATCCGTGCTTTATTCTGCTCACACAATTCCTTAATCCCGGCATAAACCTGGGAACCATGGGAGAGGACAACATGCTCTACCTCAAGCCCGGCGAGGAAATCCAGGGTTTTTAACTGCCCTCCTACATCCAGCAGGAACGGAAAACCGTACTTTTCCATAATCTCTTCACTAAACAAGCTATCCCCGGCAAACAGCACAGAATCTCCGCTAATTACCCCAATCTGGTTAAAAGTATGGCCTGGTAGAGCTACTATCCGAAACCGCTTATCCCCTATTTCCGTTTCTCCTTCCTCTAAAACGGCATCCGTTTCTACAACTGGCCCTTTAAGAAATCTTCCTTCCAACTCGCGTAACGGAACAGCCCCATAAAGTGCCTCACTTTCCAGGCGCGGGTACTTCATGAATAGACCCTCATGTTCCTCAGCATAACGGACAAGACCTGGGTAGTGTTCCTTAAGCCACTTTAAGGCCCCGAAATGATCTGGATGGGCATGAGTAATTATCACGTACTTCGCTTTAAGATTTTCCCCTTCCAATGCCTGAGCCAAAGCCCTGCCACCCGTGGCATCGATCCCCGCATCGACAAGTAGGACAGTTCCGTTTTTATACCGGACCACCCCTATGTTAGTCGGACCTTGGTAATAATATGTATGTCCCTGAATTTTTGTTAGCATTTATCAATGACTTCCTCCGATCATTTGACATAATTCTAATCGATCTGATCATCTAACTGTGAACTTAACTGCGCATTTCTGATCAAGGAGAACGCTTATGCCGCTGAGAGAGCCTTGGCACTACATCTTACAGCCGGAAGACGAAGGAAAGAAATATTTCGAGATTCTTCATCACAAGTTTCACTTCTCCCGCAGGCTATTACAAAATCTAAAGCAAGGGGAAAAGGCCTGGGTGGACGGGCGTTTTACCTTTCTTTCTGCCCGCGGCCATGCCGGAGAGACCCTTACTCTAGAATTATTTTCTCCGGAAGAAGCCACTATTCCTGCAACCAGTATCCCTGCTAGCATAAGTGTTTCTATGGCAACTGATCATGACAGTTTATCCCAGCAGAATTATATCCTAAAAGAAGCAGAAATTAAAACCCCCGTGGCTGTCTCGCTGGGGTTGCAAATACTCTACGAAGATGACTATATCCTGGCTGTCAACAAGAGAGCGGGTCAGGTCGTGCACCCCAATCCGCGATATCCTGCCGGAACCCTCGGCAATGACGTGATAGCATACTGGGAAAGCCAAAGACAGCCCAGACCCTTCCGACCCGTGCACCGCATCGACCGCAACACTACCGGCGTGGTCGTAATAGCCAAAAATACTTTTGCCCATCAGCAATTAG
>DAHVVW010000354.1 GCA_027357125.1 Clostridiales bacterium | reverse complement strand
GGGAAATTACATTGTTGCCACGTCATTGGGAGTGGCTCAAGAACCAGCCAGGTGGAGCATCGGTCACGATTCGAAAATTGGTTGACGAAGCGCGCCGCCTTCATTCTGATAAAGATACTTTGCGCCATGCGCAAGAGGCAACTTATCGCTTTATGACAGTAATGGCGGGTAATCATGCTCATTATGAAGAAGCGCTCAGGGCATTATACGCAGGAGATTCTTCGCTTTTTGATCAACTAATTGAAGGGTGGCCGGCAGATATTCGGGAGCATACTAAGCAATTGGCTGCCCGAGCATTTATGGCAAAGGTGTAGCCCGTGTATGGATAAGTAGAGGGAATTAATCATGACAAAGGTGGAGTATGGATATGAAGAATAGTATTACTTTTTTACAATCATCCGAGTTGGCTAAGGTGGATTACCCTTATGCCAGTCGGGTTCCTGCTGGAGTGGATTTGCTATTTTTAGCTGGGGCTTGCCCACTGGACCAAGAAGGGAACGTGCCAAATATCAATGATTACGAGCTTCAGGCTAAACTTTGCGTGGAAAACTTAAAGCAAGTATTAAAGGAGAGCGGCGCTTCACTTCAGAATGTAGTTTACACAAGGGTCATCGTCGCCACCAACCAACAAAAGGATTTGGTGACAGTCTGGGAGTCGGTTAAAAAGGAGTTTGATGGGCATGATGTACCAAGCACTTTGTCTGGCGTGACAGTGTTGGGCTATGCCGATCAACTCGTCGAAATCGAGGCCGTTGCTGCACTGGATGCCGAATAATCATTCACGGGAATAGAAGAGGGGTTGCTAGGTGGGGAGTACAAATCCAAAAGTCGATGAATTTTTAATCAAAGCAAAAAAATGGAAAGATGAATATGAGAAATTGAGAGCGATCGCACTCGAAATGGAACTATATGAGGATTACAAGTGGATGCATCCATGTTACACGTATGAAGGGAATAATATTGTATTAATCCATGGATTTAAAGAATATTGTGCGATCTTATTTCACAAAGGTGCTCTGCTGAAAGATCCTCACAAAATTCTTATCCAACAAACGGAAAATGTACAGGCGGGACGCCAGGTTCGGTTCACCAGTCTTCAAGAAATCATTGAATTAGAACCTATTTTGAAAGCCTATATTCATGAAGCTATCGAGGTGGAAAAGGCCGGATTGAAAGTGGTGCATAAAAAGACGTCTGAATACAACATTCCTGAAGAATTCCAACGCATTCTAGACGAAAATTCCGCTCTGAAAACAGCTTTTGAAGCGCTGACCCCGGGTAGGCAAAGAGCGTACATTTTCTATTTTTCTGAGCCCAAACAGTCGAAAACCAGAGTCTCCAGAGTGGAAAAATATACGCAGCAAATACTAAATGGTAAAGGATTGAACGATTAACTGCTACTAGAACCAGGGACCATTTGGCGGTGTTCTGCGTTTTACGTACGGAGATGGCCTCTGTTGCGGATAGCGGTTCATTTGGCTTTGGGACATCCGGTTTGGTGCTTGACGTACCGGTATTTGACGTGCCGGTTCAGTTACAGGATTGCCCCACATGTCAACGGGTCGTTGATGGGGAGGGCGAGGTCCGGAATATGTCGGGTAAGATGGGAACCCTGGTGCTTGCGGCCTTTGACCGGTAGAATTTTTTTGTTGTGTAGGTTTGGAAGGTTGCTTGCTTAACAAGTTTCTCAACCTTTGAAGCGCGTTTTGTTTCTCTGGTTCTTCGGCAGGAGCCTGCGAACGTTGATTGACTTGTCTGCCAGTTTCAGGATTCATTTGCCATGGAGGGATGTAGCCAGGGTAAATGGGCTGCCCAAATTCGTCAAAAGAGGGTTGCATCCAAGGACCCTGTGAACGGTCTGAGGAAGATGGGCTTGTTGTCTCCTCTTCCTCTTCGATTTTTTGATTACCGAGTAGATTCTTAAATAAATCCATCAACATAACGCCACAGCCCCTAAGCTTTTTCTATATTCAATGCTAGTGAAGTAGTAAGCGAAAGGGGCAAATACCATTATAACATCCTGTTTCAG
>DAHVVW010000353.1 GCA_027357125.1 Clostridiales bacterium | reverse complement strand
TATGCAGATTACACTCCCTGAAGCTTATACATATGCTAATCACCTGCAGGAACACCTGCCTCTGTTCCAGGCCACCGGCGGAATTCACAGCGGCGGAATTGCCTGCGCTGGGGAAATCCTGCTCACAAGCTATGATATTGGCCGCCACAACGTCTTTGACAAGCTATTCGGCAGTGCTTTTCGGGCCGGGCTCAACCTCAAAGACCATGTCATCTTTTTTAGCGGGCGCATCTCCTCGGAGATCCTGCTGAAAGTAGCCAAAATGAATATTCCGATTCTAATCGCCCGTTCTGCTCCGACCGACCTGGCCTTAAATTTGGCCCGTGACCTCAATATAACGGTCATCGGCTTTGCCAGGGGAGACCGCCTCAACATCTACACCGTTCCCGAGCGTATCAGCACGCGTTCATGAAAAATTGGTGGTTGTGCCCCGCACAAGCCTATCCCACTCTTCCGGGGTGTTCACATTGAGGAAAGCGCGCCTCAAACGCTCTGCTGCAGACACTTCCCTTTCACTGGACATCCCCCCAGCTGCAGCCAACTCCTCTTCCCCTACATACCTAACCTTACACTGAGGATAAAAATCTATAATCTTAAGGTGCCCGGACCTAATATTCTCTTCAATAAAAGGGAGACAGGTACGCGCATAAAAAGCATGCAGAGGGTTAAGCCCTCCGCCCGCCTGCGGCACCACCACATCATACTCCTTCGCCCAACGGCTGAGCAAACGGATAAGTCCACTATCAAGAAAGGGCATATCACAAGCAACAAAAAAACTGGTCTCATACGAAGCTGCCCTAAGCCCGGCCTGCAAACCTCCGATCGGACCTTGATCAGGCATTAGGTCTGGCATCACTTTAACCCCAAATTGTTCATATAATTGGGGCTCATTGCTGCTCAGCAAAACTTCAGAGAAAATCCCCTTTAGCATTTGCAAACTTCTTTCCACTAACGGTTGGCCTTCCAGTTCGAGGAAGGCTTTGTTCTTTTTCATGCGCGAGTTCTTGCCGCCGGCCAGGAGAATGCCGGTCGCCTGCAACCGGCTCCCCGTTTCCTTAGCCATGATAATTTTGGAACGCCTCCTCATATTCGCCCTGCACAAAACCAATCAGTACCCTTTTTCCCGCGCGTGTCACCGGCACAGTCATGACGTCGGTCCATTCCTGCATCTCTCTACGCGCCTTGGGAAACAGAATGTTTTTTTCCGTAAATTTAATTCCTTTACCCGCAAGGAACCGCCGTGCGCGAGCACAATGCGGTCAGATGGGAACTACATACATGACAACTTCCTCTGGCAACTTGTTTCATCTCCCACGCTAAAGTATTCCCCGCATCAGCTTATCACATTCCCGAAATACTGTCACGCTCTTCCACCCTCCGTACCGCACTTCATTCTGATGCTGCCATCACTGGCTAAACTTTACATTAAAGGATGTCCCCTGTGGGCTGCTGTCCACCGTAATCCGGGCGTTGTGCCTGCCCGCGATACTGTAGCACACTGCCAGCCCTAAGCCGGTCCCTTGCTCCTTGGTCGTGAGGAAGGGAGTCCCAAGCTTGGGGAAAATTTCGGGGTCTATACCAGTTCCCTCATCTTCAACAGCCAGGACCACTTCATCTTCTTCGCTGAAAGTACGTATCCAGAGGGTGCCGCCGTTACTCATAGCCTCTAAAGCATTGCGCGCTAGGTTGAGTACGACTTGCCTTATTTCTTTCTCATTCAGCAGCAGTTCTGGTATCTCCCCGAGATCGAGCGCCAATGACTTCTCTTCAGCTGCGGCATTTGCTTCAATTAGCGGAGCCAAAGCATGAACAATCTTGTTTAAGTTTTGCACTTCTAATTTAACATTTTTGTTTCGTCCCAAGGATAAAAACTCTGTGATGATAGAATTAGTGCGATCCAATTCTTCGATCATAAGCACATAATAATCTCTATATCCTGCGCACTCATTTTTAACACTGAGCATTTGCAGGAAACCACGCACGGTAGTCAAGGGATTTCTGATCTCATGGCTGATCCCGGCAGCCATCTCCCCCACAAGGTTGAGACGGTCAAAACGCAGCATTTCCATTTCAAACTTTTTATGTT
>DAHVVW010000352.1 GCA_027357125.1 Clostridiales bacterium | reverse complement strand
GAATATTTGTGAACGAGTAAGGCTTCAGCTCCGAGCTGGTCACTTAAGATCATGAGATTCTTGGTTGTTAACTGGGGTGGTTGTTGCGTATTCACGGGCGATCCTCCTTTTACATTCTGAACTGAACGTGCATGCTTTTAGAGTGCGTAAAAAAGCCGCCCGTGATACATTGTTTTCTTTCAGATTTCCCATTGATAAGCGGTTATTTTTTCTTTGAAGACCTCAAGGGCTTTGGAGTTTGCTACCGTTGGTAGACTTATGATTACAAAACGGCGGATGATTCGTGGGCCTTTTATTCTTAATCCGACCAGTTCGCCGGAAGCTAATTCGCGCTGGACAATCAGGCGTGAAACGAGAGCAATACCCAAACCGGCAGCAACCGCTTCTTTCACTCCCTGGCTGCTGCTAAAGACAAAGGAGCGTTTCACCCTAAGCTTATAATCCTCCCGTACATAATCACTGAACATCCTGGTTCCCGAGCCATGCTCTCTCAGGATCCATACCTGGTCGTGCAAATGTTCAGGTTCAACTTCTTCATGTCGAGCAAGTGAATGCTTGGGCGGGACGACCAGAATCATCTCGTCCTCCATAAACTTGTCGATTTGTAGGTCGGTATAGGGTACTTTTCCCTCGACCAATCCAATATGCAGTTGGTTGGTTCTAAGTGCCTGAATAACTTCCTCTGTGTTAGCGATAATAACCTCGATGTCAACATAAGGATATTGAGCAGCGTACTCTGCCATGAGGCGAGGAAGAAAATATTCCCCGATGGTAAAGCTGGCACCAATTTTTAAGCTTCCTTTAACGATATTGCGCAGTTGATCGATCTCTTCTTTGGCTTTGTTATAAAGAAGCAGAATCTGTTTGGCTTGTTCATAGAGAATCCGCCCTGATTCCGTGGGCTCAACTTGCTTGGGTGAACGGTTTAGAAGTTTGGCATTAAACTCATTTTCCAGATTGCGAATATGTAAGCTAACGCTCGGCTGGGAAATGAATAATTCATCAGCTGCCCGTGAGAAATTTTTCTTATCTACGACTGTAATAAACACTTTCAGAGATTCAACAATCATCTTTTTTCCTCCGTCTCAAACTTTTCTCCATTTTTTCATATCACGCATCGAATTAGTTTTTCTCATCGTGCCCATAAGGTATTTGTATTGCAGTTGGCTGGTTTAAGTCTATATAATCGATGTAAGTGGCTGCGGAAGAACGATTGAGAATGTTCAGAGAGGTGAGGGAAGAGATGTCTGCAAAACATAACCAAGAGGCGCTTACAAAGAAAAAGACCGTAAATAACTGGCTGAGTTCGGATTTCTTATTGGGTTTACTTTTTAGCCTAATCATCGCAGCAATTGGAACAGGACTGGCCTACTTGCCAGTGTTCAACCGCCTGGGGCCGATGTTAAGCGCAATTTTAATCGCAGTCCTTTACCGGAATACTCTTGGCTATCCGGAGAGCATCCGCACCGGCATCCAGTTTTCCGGGCGCAGGCTCTTGCGCATAGCCATCATCCTGTATGGATTTAAGTTAAATATTGATATCATAATCCATAAAGGCGGAATGCTCCTGGTTCATGGAGTGATTACGATCGTAGTAGCAATTGTGCTGACAATGATTTTCGCAAAACTCCTCAAAGGGGAGCAAAAAATGTCTTTCCTGCTTGGCGTAGGGACCGGGGTCTGTGGTGCGGCCGCTATCGCCGCTGTTTCCCCCATTATTAAAGCCAGTGATGAGGACACGGCAATCGGGGTTGGAATTATCGCCCTTACAGGTACTGTGTTTGCAATCGGGTATTCTTTCTTGCGTCCGTATCTACCGCTTACTCCGCAGCTCTACGGAGTCTGGAGCGGGATCGGTTTGCACGAGATTGCCCATGTCGCAGCCGCTGCCGCTCCGGCCGGGCCGGATGCTTTAGCCCTAGGGCTGCTTGCGAAACTGGGAAGGGTATTTCTTTTAGTTCCTTTGAGCATTTTACTTTCCTTTTGGATGCGGCGCAAGGGGAAAGATGAAGGAAGCCAAAGCGCTCCTTTTCCCTGGTTCCTGCTTGGGTTTATTGTCACCAGTATAATTGGCACGTACTTGCCGCTACCCAAATTCCTACTCAATGACATTTCAACGGCGGCTTCTTTCTTACTCGCTGCCGCCATGGTCGCGCTTGGGCTAAACGTCCACTTGTCGAGCCTGCGGGCGCGCGCGTTGAGGCCCATGCTTGCTATGTTTGGGGCTTCCCTGGTTGTGTCAGTGCTTTCATACTATACGCTCTGGTTTTAAGGTCTGCAGGAATAGATCTCACATGAATTTTCTCTATGCAATAGACAGCTTCTGCCTTCGATCTCTG
>DAHVVW010000351.1 GCA_027357125.1 Clostridiales bacterium | reverse complement strand
CAACCTTAAATTATATATTCGGCTAGTCCCTAACTTTCCCTGCTTAATATCCAGAGATAAAATCTTCCATTTTGACTCTTCACACACGCAAAAATAAAAACAGGCTAACTCCCCATGAACCCTGTTAAAAAATAGTACACGGAGGTTGAAACCTGTCTTTTAACTTAATTTTCGTTTTTAATTTTAACTTAATGTGCTTCATTAAAAAACCTCAGTCAAACAAAGCACATTCCTTTTTTCACGCTGCAGACAAACAGTCCGGTGGAGTGATATGTCTTTTCCCTCCTTTATCAATACATAGGATTCGTTCGGGGGAATCTTTTATAACAGTTAATTTTATCATGGTTGTGACTTAGGTCACGGCTTTAGATACTGCTTTCTGGTATACTTTCCCCAACATAGAAGCTAGTACACTGTTTTATGGCAGGCGCATCGGAAAGGAGCAACATTATGTTACCTGGCAAAGCCTTAACCACGGCTATGGGCATTCTGCCCCATACCGACCTGGACAAAGCTCTGGAATTATCTCTTTCTCTGGACATTCCATTTTGGCCTCAACTCCCACGCTTTCGCTTCAAAGAGGATATGTATGCTCAATTCGCTGAACATTTCCCGGGGATTATTATAGATGAAGACAAAGAGCTTCTTCGTTTTTCCAACGAACTTTTTGCCGCTCAATTGGACGAGTACCTGGCAACCAGCGCCGATCCATCGTCCTTCGCCCTTTCACCCGAGTTTTCCGTGGCCCTGCGCGCTTTCCTGGATCTCGATCTGTCTAAATATTCTATGATCAGGGGCCAGACAGTAGGGCCGGTTAGCTTTGGCTTAAAAATCTGTGATGAAGATCTCAAGCCCATGATTTATAATGACTTCGTGCGCGAAATCCTGTACGACTTTCTTAGACAAAAAATAACTTGGCAATACCACGAATTAGCAAAGGTTCATCCCGACCCTTTCGTATGGCTGGATGAACCCGGTTTGGAAATGATATTTAACTCTTTTAGCGCCTATACTTCCGAACTGGCACAAACTGAATACCGTGCTTTTCTAGCTCAACTTCCCGGTCCTAAAGGGGTACACCTCTGCGGCAATCCTGACTGGTCGTTTCTCCTTGGCGCTGACTTGGATATTCTCTCTGTCGATGCTTTTAGCTGGGGGCATATCCTCGTGCGTTATCTTGATGAAGTCAAAGAATTCCTGCGCAAAGGCGGAATCATCGCCTGGGGCATTACGCCCACGCTTACATCGGAACTGGAAACGGAAACCGCAGCTACGCTCACAGACCGCCTGCTTAAGCTGTGGGAGTTCCTGGGCACGCACGGCCTTGATGAACAACTTATATTCGACCGTTCCTGGCTGGCCCCTTCCCGCTGCTGCCTAATCAATGCCGATGGTACAGCCAGTGTTAATCAGTCCTTTAGGCTTCTTCAAGAAATCTCTGAGAAGATTCGCTCTGGCTCAAGCCGATAACTGATTTTTCACCTAATAATCTTAGCTGCTTCTTGCACCTGCTTGATGAACTCACGTATTAACCGGGCATCTTTCCTCCCCGCCAATTCAACTCCCGAACTTACATCTACTGCCTCAGAGTGTACCGCCAGGATTCCTTCTTTGACGTTTTCCGGGCTAAGGCCGCCCGCCAGGATTAAGGGAATCCCCAGAGCTTTTATACTCGCAAACAAATTCTGCACTTCAGAGTTGCTCCATGGTAGCGGATGCCCCGTCCCCCCGAATTGTCCTAACACAGCAGAATCTACGAGAATACCTTGAACCAGTCCCTGCCACCGTCTTAACTGCATCGCCAAATCTTGTCCTGTTTCTAGAGCCAATTCGTGCTTACCCGCCTGTATAACATTTTCATCTGTACCCTTGCCCATACTATCGTTACCCTCTGGCGCGAATTCCCCGCGTGTTACTTTCACCTTGACAGCCTTAATCAAAGGTAAACTTAAATGGCGGAAATCTTCAGGGTTTTCATCTCCGTGCAGTTGGACAGCTGTCAAACCACTAATCTTGGCAATTCTCTCCACCTCATTAGGGGTAGAATCAACAAACACTCCCACCCTGGCTACAAAAGGGGAAATTCTGGTTGTCATCTCACGCACAGATACGGGATCTACGTAACGCTTGCTTTTGGGAGCAAATACAAAACCCAGAGCATCTGCTCCGGCATTCACTGCCATCAATGCTTCCTCAAAGGAACGAATCCCGCAGATTTTTACCCTGACCAAGGCAAAAACACCTCCTAGGAGAAAATAAGACGAACCACTAGCGAACGGTTTTCCTTGACCTTCCTTCTGCAAGCAAGGCTGAAATATGGGTAGCCGGACTACCGCTGCGGACACAG
>DAHVVW010000350.1 GCA_027357125.1 Clostridiales bacterium | reverse complement strand
GACAAAAGAAGAAATAGATATTGCTCTGCAATGGTTAAAAGAAAGAGTTTAAGAGGTTCACAAGAAATTTTCATAGGTTATGCACACAGGAAAAGTACAGTAATGTCATGAGGTAAAATGGCCGAAAGCCCAATAACTATGAAGAGGAGGAGTATTTTCATGATGTTCATATTTTTGATTCTTATTAATTGTTCTGACAATTTACCCATTCCGTGTTTTTGAGTCCCCGGTTTCTATGCCGTATTATGATCGCCGTAGTGCACTGGATATTTTACATGAACGCTATGCCCGTGGTGAAATTGACTCGGAAGAATACCAACGTCGTAAACAAAACCTTTAAAATAGATAGACAGCATGCATTAAAAGGGAGTGTCGCAAAACTTAAATTATACGCCATTGCGCAAATCCTGTGAGGAAAATCCCCTTATTGCACGCTGATGGACACTCTTCGCAACCTAGCAATCTATTTATCAGCTCTCTTTTTCTGAAGCACCGTGTTCCGGAATTCAGCCACGGCAAATGTAAGGACGTGATATATCCATAGACCAATCCTTTTAACGCGGTGCCACCATCTGTGGCGGTTGAGCCAGAGCAGCCACCCGAGCAGGAGTGCAATAAGGGTTCCAATTCCGAGCACCAGGGGACGGTATTCCTTGTAAGTCGAGCTGGCAAACAGCCCAAGTGCTGCCAGGTAACGGTCTTGGAGCGCATTGGGCGGGGAGGGGAGCTGAATCACTGTCAGGTAATTATTTTTACTGTTCAGGTTAATCCGAATGTAGTGGTAATAGCTGTCTTTGGTCAGAAGCTCCGCCCCGGCGCCCCCGCTGATTATGTAGTTTACTTTGTCTTTGGTGTAGCTGAAGAAGGCGTGGATATGGGAGAGATAGACCGTGTTCACACCGTATTTGGTCATTAACCCTTCAAAACGCTTGGCTTCTTCCTTATCGGGAAAGGCATGATCCAAATTGTTGGTTCCGCTCAGTTTCTGGAATTGTTGCTCAAGGAGGCTGTTCTTTTCAGTTTGTGGTTTGTCCGGATAGGTGTTGGGCTGAAGGCCTGCTCTGGGGTCGCTGGGCGGGATATGAGTAACCACAATAATGCGTTGGCCTTGAGCCTTCTGCAAATCGCTTTCCAACCATTGATACTGCTCTTCCGGGATCGCCCGCTTTTCAGTCCAGCCGCGGGAACTGTCTAAGAACACGAAATGTGTGCCCAGGTAATCAAAGGAATAATAAGGCGGACCGAAAAGCTCCGTGTAAATGGGGCGGCCGTTTTCCCGGATGTCGTGGTTGCCGAGGGTGGTGTACAAAGGCACTTGAAGTTTAGCCACGGTCTCATAGAACAGCCGATATCTGTTCGGTTCCCCTCCGAAGACCAAGTCGCCGTTATCGATGACGAAAGCGGGACGGAAAGAGTTAATCTGATCGATGATTTGACCAAACGTCTTATAGCCGTTGCGATTATCTCCGAGAATCACGAATTCGGAAGCCTGTGGCTCTTTAAGTGTGAGTGCAATGGATTTTTCCTCAGTGGGTGCGACGGTAGTCTTCAAAAGAATTGTATGCGGATCAATGACCTGGAAACTTTCGTTTGGATTAGTAACCGCAACCGTAGCGGGATTGACGTTTTCTAAACGCACAAGGATGTTCTTAGTTTGCGCGCTTCCTTTGATCCTAATTTTGGGTGTGGGGGCCAGAGCCCTTATGAGCAAGCTCTCTTGCCCATCATTCTCCTTCATCTTGCCTTTAACAAAGCCCCCTTCGACTGTCACGAGCGTTCCGTCCCAGTTGTATACGGAAGTGGAGGTGTAGGGGTCAAAGGCTAAGGGTAGCGGGGAGAAATCAGCGTGAATCTTGTAGTTGCTGTACGCATAAAATAAAAAGCTGCCTCCCATAGACAAGGCTATCAATAGGAGTAAGATCGAGAGTTTTCTGATCACGTGGAACCCACCTGCTTTACTTTTGATACCTTAGGTTTAAAGAAATTAAGCTTGATCTTTGGCCTGTTTTCCAAAGTTGAATAAGCGCAAACCGATATCGGTAACTACGGCTAAGTGTTTACCAAACCGCCAAGTTATGCGGGCACTTACGATGCCGACAAGGATGCCGCCCAGGATGTCACTCGGCCAATGCAGGCCGGTATAAAGGCGCGCGAAGGCTGTCAAAACAGCCAAGATGGTAAAGGGATAGCTTACCCACCGCCCGGATTTCCCCCAAAAAAGGGATATGGCCTGCCCACCTGTTAATTAAATGATAACCAAAAAGGTCAAACGAATTCATGATTTTCCTCCTCTAAGAGATTAAAGGTACTTAAGCAATCCTCACCTTTATATTTATAGGACGAATCGAAAAGCTGATGAGTTCATGAGGAGCAAACAATTTTTTGTAATCCAAA
>DAHVVW010000034.1 GCA_027357125.1 Clostridiales bacterium | reverse complement strand
TTCCTCTTGCATCAGTTAGAGTGACGGGCAACTGAAGGCCTTGGACTTAGCTATTGGCACAGTTCTTCCAGCAGCTTGCCGTAACGCCGGTAGTTATCATGGTTGATCATGCCGATTCCTTCCGCTTCTGCAAGCTCAATCCTGCCATCAGGGGTGACCGCGATTTCGATCAAATCATGCCCTGGGCCATACCAGCGGTGGCTGGCTTCGACATCAGAAGGGTAGTGAAAGTGCTTAAAACTTCCTAAAGCCAGAATAGCCATCGCTCCCACACCTGTTTCCGGCATAGTGCCTGCCCAGAGACTGACTCCATTCCGCACTGCCAGGACATAAAGACGGATCGCTTCCCACAGACCGCCAACGCGCTGCACTTTGATATTCCAGATTCGGGATGCCTGTTGTTCGATGACTTGTTTGCCCACCCGATAGGACTTGAGGGATTCGTCCAGGCAAATCGGGGTTTGTACTTTCCTGGCCAGTTGGGCGTGATCCAAAATATCATCATAATGGAGCGGCTGCTCATAAAAAAGGCAGTTATAAGCGTCCATAGCCCGAAACAGATCAAGGTGTTCCTCCAGTCGGAAAGAAGAATTGGCATCAATCCAAAACGGAAATTCATATCCCAATACTTCCCTGCTTACCCGCACCGCTTCCAGATCCCAACCTGGCTTTACCTTGATTTTAATGCGCCGATAGCCCTCCTGGGCATACCCATATACCCAACGGCGCAGCGTATCATAACTTCCGTCCTCCGGAATCCCCACCGAAACACCTGACTCCAAGTCAGAGCGGGGTTCCAGGTCTTTTTCAGCCACGCCCAGATGCAGCAGATAGCGATGGAGCAATTTCTGCAGGGTAAGATGATTTTTACGCGCAATCAGATCCCAGTAAGCAGTTTCCACCCCTGCCCTGGCAAAGGGATTCCCTCTTACCCCATCAGTCAATATCCGGTTCAACTGTTCGATACTCTCGATCTTTTGCCCAATCACCCGCGGCAACAGACATTCTGTCAAGATAGCCCTTACCGAAGAAAAAGTCTCAGAAGAATAGAAAGGTTGATCAAAAGGAGCAGCCTCCCCATAACCTGTAATCCCGTCTGATGTCAGCTCGATAATTAGGGAATGGCGGAAGCGGCAGATGCCTCCACTGATTTGGAAAGGTACGGCCAGAGGGATGTTTACTTCCACCAAACGGATACTGTCGATAACCGCAGACTCGTCAAAATTCATTAACTTCCCCCCCTTTTTCCAGTAAGCCGAGTTCCCCTAATGTCTCCCGGATTCTCTCTTGCTCAGACACCGTAATACCAGGACCAAAAGGAACGGCCGTGCCTTATGCCAGACCTCGCAAGAATTAGGCCAAACAATCCTCAGGAATTTGAGCACTTTTACTCCGCAATCCCCAGGTAAGCCTGGCGGACACGGGGATTTTCGAGCAAATCACGGCCCGCCCCGCTTAACACAACCCTGCCCGTCTCTAAGACATAGGCCTTATCCGAAACCTCCAGCGCCTGGGCAGCATTCTGTTCGACTAATAGGACCGGAACTCCCCTCCGCGCAATTTTCTGCACAACCTCAAAGACCAGATCTACCATATTCGGAGCCAACCCCAGGGAAGGCTCATCAAGCAGGAGCAGCTTGGGAGCAGCCATGAGCCCGCGTCCGAGGGCCAGCATTTGCTGCTCCCCCCCTGAGAGAGTGCCTGCCATCTGTTTGCGCCTTTCGTGCAAACGGGGGAAAGTCTCATACACATCTTCTATTTCCTGCTTAATGCCAGAGACATCCCGCCTGTGATAAGCGCCCATCAGCAGATTTTCTTCGACCGACATGTTCACAAAAACTTGCCTGCCCTCCGGCACATGAATGATGCCGCTGTCAACAACCCGGTACGCGACTTTGGGAACAGGTTTACCACCGAAACTCATTTCATCGCAGCTGTAACGAACGAGCCCGGAGACAGCCGCCAGAAGGCTGGTTTTACCGGCCCCATTCGCCCCAATAATACAAGTAATTCCAGCCATCGGCACCTCTAAATCAAGGCCATGGAGAGCGACGATTGCCCCATAAGCCACGGTAAGATTGCGTAGCTTAAGCATGGCTGGCCCCCTTTCCCAGGTACGCTTCCAGCACCGCCGGATCGTTTTGCACCTCAGCCAGGGTTCCACCGGCAATAACCTGGCCAAAATTCATGGCGAAGACTTTTTGACAGAGAGAAGCCACCAGATCCATATGGTGTTCAATCACAAGAATCGTGAGTCCTAATTTTGCATTAATACTTCTGATTAAATTTACTAAATCTGCTACTTCACCCGGGTTAAGCCCGGCAGCCGGTTCATCTAAAAGTAAAATCTTAGGCTTCATAGCCAGGGCCCTGGCTATCTCCAGCCGACGCTGCAAGCCGTATGGCAGGCTGGAACCGGTCAGTTCCTTAGCTTCAAGCATCCCCACGAGTTCAAGAGCCTCTAAGGCAGCCTCCTCGGCCCTCTTTTCCTCACTTCGGATCTTGGGCAGGCGTAAGAGCGCGTGAAAAACATTATAATCCAAACTTCGGTGAAGCGCGGTGCGCACATTATCCAGTACCGACATGCCTTGAAAGAGGCGGATATTTTGAAAAGTACGCCCCACTCCTGCTGCCGCTATTTCATGGGGCTGCCTGCCCGTAAGATCCTGACCTTCCAATAGAACTTGACCCGCATCAGGCTTATAAAACCCGCTTATCAGATTAAATACCGTGCTTTTACCCGCGCCATTGGAGCCGATAATGCCCGTAATCCCGCCCGCAACAGCTTCAACTGTGACATCATTAACAGCCACCAGACCGCCAAAAACTTTCGTAAGGTTATGGAACTCAAAGCGTGCGCCGGTTGCTTGGCTCATGCTGCCCCCTCCTTACGCGCGCCTCCGGTGAGCTTGCGCCAAATTCTTGCCAGAGACTGCCACGAAAGTTCGTAGTTGCCGAACAAGCCGCCCGGACGGTAGATAATCACCAATAATACCACTAAGGAATACACCAAGAAGCGCGCTTCATTGGCAAAACGCAAAACCTCAGGCAGCAAGGCAACCCCGATCGCGGCGGTTACTCCGCCCGTGAGACTGCCCAGGCCTCCCACAAAAACTATCGTTACCAGCTCGGCTGAGCGGTTCCAGTCAAACATACTCGGATCAATGTAAGTTATATAATGAGCCAGAAGAGCACCGGCCAAGCCGCTCAAGCCGCAGGTGATAGCAAATATGATCTGCTTTTGTGCAAACACATTGACAGCAATGGCTTTGGCTGCCAATTCATCTGTTTTAATCGCCAGTGCATTACGTCCAAACTTGGATTTCAAGTAATTCCGTACTAATACAATTGACACAACGGTTAACAGCAGCACCACCCAGGCCGTTGTTTTCTGCGGAATGCCCGGAAGCCCCACTGAGCCCCCGGTAAAGTTAGGCAGCGCACTGATAAGGGCTCTGATTGCTTCCCCCACACCCATAGTGGCTAAAGCAAAATACTCTCTTCTAAGCTTTAAAGTAGGATACCCTATTGCTACCCCGACCAGCATGCTGAACACTATTGCCCCAGTCAGTCCCAGAGGAAAAGGCCAGTTCAGCCGGGTCGTAAGGAGACCGGAAGTATAAGCGCCTATCGCCAGAAACCCTGCCTGACCGAAGGAGACAAGCCCAGTGCCGCCGATTAAGAGATAAAGCCCGGCAGTGACTATGATGTTGACACAAGTGAATACCAAAAGTCCGGTATAATAATCCGACACCTTTCCCCCCCCAATCAGACTTTATCTTCCACAATCCGTCCCAGAATACCCCGGGGCCGCAGTAAGAGAATCAAGACCAATAACGCATAGATCATAACAGGGCTAAACGAACTGGAGCCATAAGCAATAAGGAACACTTCGATCACACCCAGAGCCAAGCCCCCGACCACAGCCCCGGCGACGCTCCCTAACCCCCCAAACACTGAAGCCACAAAACCCTTCAGGATCAGCTCCCCCAATTGAGGATAAACAGAATATTTAATGCCCAGGAAAATGCCGGCAATTCCGGCTAAAGCCCCGGCTAAAGCGAAAGCTAGACTAACCACCCTATCTGTATTTACACCCATCAGCGCAGCGGCCTTCGGATTAAAAGAAACTGCCCGCATAGCCCGACCGGCCTTGGTACGATACAGGACAAAATTTAGAGATACAAGGGAGAGGACCACAACGATCATCATATAGAAATCCAACCGGGCAATATTGATAGGATGGGTAACTACCGGGACATCGCTTACTAATTGCGGCAAAGTACGAAAACTTGGACCAAAGATTACCATTACCAGGTTCTGGAGCAGAATAGAGACTACCATGGAACTTACCAGGATATAGAGGGTAGATACTCCCCTGACCCGGATGGGCCGGAAGGCCAACCTTTCTACAATCACACTGACAATCGCTGTTCCCGCCGCAGCCGCCAAAAGAGCTGGAATAAGCGGAAAATTGGTTGCCGTCACGACGGCATAGCCAATATAAGCACCAATCATAATTAAGCTACCGTGAGCCAGGTTAATATAGCGCATGATGCTGTAAATCAGGGAAAAACCCACCGCAATCAGGGCATAAATACCACCTGCAGACAATCCGTTAAAAACCTGCTGCCAAAACAAATGCATTCCTCCTTTCTGAACCAAGCGAAAAACTTGGAGAAATGATCCGGTAGGTCATAGGATCCAGCGGATCATTTCTCCCTTAAATGGTCTATTACTTAACCTGATAAGTTTCGACAAACTTGAATTTAGCATCCTTAATCGTGATAATTGCCATTTTAGCGGTTTCTGGACGGTGAGTTTTAGGATCGATCGTGATATTGTTCATGACACCCTGAACATTCCGGGTTTTCTCAAACGCATCCCGCAACGCCTGTCTTTGCTGCTCCAAGGACATAGCAGCCAGTTTATCTGCGCCGATCTTCTTAACAGCATCTGTAAAGACTGCGAAGCTCTCCCCAATCATAGCTGCATTGATTTCAGGCGCTTTTTTATATTTATCAGTGTATTCCTTTTGCAAATTTTGAAGTTGAGGGTCTTCAAAACTGCCGTAGTTTACAAAATACGAACCCTCCACATCTTTACCCGCCATCTCAAGCAGGGCTTGGGACGGCCAACCGGTGTGCCCCAGGAAAACACCCTTAAAACCTAGTTTACGGGCCTGCTGGGCCGCAAGGGCAATTTGCTTGTAGTAGTTCGGCAAAAGTATGGCATCAGGGTTGGTGCTAATAATCTTGGTCAACTGGGAGCTATAGTCAACATCGTTGGAAGTAAAAACTTCTTTAGCGGTTATGGTACCGCCATGCCCAGTAAAGTATTCCTCGAATGGCTGTTCCATTGTTGTCGCAAAAGAGTTGCCCTGGTCATAAAGGACGCCGACCTTTTTAAGGTTCAACTTATCCAAGGTATAGGCCGCCATAGTTTTTCCCTGGATGATGTTCGAAGCAACCGTCAGGAAAGAGTATTGGTTCAGCTTGTCAGCCGCCGGGGTTGTCGAGTGTGGATCAATAGCGTGCGAAAGAACCGGCACTTTCTTGGCTTCGGCCAGAGGACCAAATGCCAGATTGGCATTGGAATTGTTGGTCCCGAAGACCACTGCGACTTTCTCCTGGTCAGCCAGCTTATTAAAAGAGCTTACCGCTTCCTGAGTGTTAGCCTTATAATCATAGACCTTATGGTTAAGCTTAACTTGGTTTTCAGCATTCCACTTGTCAACCAAAATCTTGAGCTCATTGTCCTGGGCCTGGCCCCAGACCGCTGTTGGACCGGTCAAATCTGCCAATTCCCCGATTGTGATACTTTTGGCCCCTCCTTGGCCTTGACCGGCAGTCTGCCCACAGGCAGTGAGAAATAACATTGATACCAGCAACATGAGCGTAACAAAAATCAGTCTTTTCCGCTTCATTATTTTTTCCTCCCTCAAAATTAATACGCCATAACTATTTGTTTAGCCATTTACAGAATCCTAATCCAGCTTAACCAATTCCTCCTTCCGTCTTAATCCAGAGCGCAAAAATTTGTCTGGGTCTTCCTTTACCCACAGGCTGCTCCATCCCTGCTACAGTCGCCAACTTGACTTTTTTCAGCGTATTAAGAAGCCGGCGGGCACTGCGCAGCGTGATGTTGAGTCCGGCAGATATTTCATTGGCAGTAAGGGTGTTGCGCCCATAGTTTTCCATTAGATTCAGCAAACGGCTGAGCGTAGCAACACTTAGACCACACTGGGCTGCCCTTGCAGTTAATGCCGGATCAACACTGCGGATCTCATACTTCTGGACAATGTCTGCGCTCAAAGGACCGATCATCACTCCATCCTCTTGCAGAATAAAGCAGTTGTTCCAACCAGCGTCCCTGCTCTGCTTTAAGGCTGTCCGAGCATTACTTTCAGCTTCTGCTGCCGAATGACCTATCCCCAGGCCAAAAATGGTGCCTATTCTTACCTTTTGTTGTATCTCCCGCAAGAGAGGAGCCTCCCTGAAGTTGTCAGTAGCCGTCTGCAGCGCACCGCGCGTGCTAAAGATGATGAACTCGTCCCCACCCACAAACGAAATCGTGGCACCGGTTTTTTCCCCGTAGTCGAGTAGAAGCTGGTGCAATTCCAAAATAGTGCGCTGCGAGTTGAGAACATAATTTTGAGCACTCTGCTCCACCTTCAGAATAGCGACCGCGACTTGGGCCTTCCGATGATATAGGGCCAGGCTCTCAATATTGGCCAGGCGCAGAGTCTCCCTCATGTCAAAACGTGTGGGACTAATACGATAGGCTGGAACTCCTTGTCGAAGCAACTCCCTGTAACTCGATGTCAAGCAGCTAAGGGCCGCTGTGATGCGACCAGATTGGTAATATGAAAGATGTTCCTTAATTTGGGCCTCCGAATCCAAGAACAGTTCCTTCCCCAGCACATGCACCTCGGAACTGTCTAAGCCCAGCTCAAAATAGCTTTCCTGCACAGCCTCCAAGGACAAGGTGTCAATACTTAATCGCCTTAGAGCCTGAACATCGCCCCCACGCTCAGCAAGGATCTGGAAAAGGGTCCGGTAAAGGGCAGCTCCACTGTATCTCACATAAACTAACGGAATATAGTCCGGGATCTTTCCTTTAGTGAGAAAGTAGGGAACCGGACCGGTGAAGCTAACAACATCTATGCGCTGCATATTAGCTTTCACCAAATCAAGAGCCTCCGTTTCCTTCTCATAAGCAAGTCCGACCAACTCTATCTCCGGAAAATCTTTGCCTACAGAAATCATCTCATTTACTAAGTCTGGCGGTCCTACAATGGCCACTTTGCTGAGCACCGGGCTCTCCCTCCCCACACCTTCTTATTCCATGCACTTAGCAGACTCAGTCAGTGAGGGCAGCACTGCCTTACCCTGCTAATTATGTGCACGTCCTTATATAGACCGTATTTGTTATTTAATTATTCGCCCATTCCCTCAAAAATCCTTCTTAAGTCAGAAAATTTTTTTATGATTGATGAACGCGTTATAAAAAATAAAAGCACATACCTTTAGTGTTCGGTGTGCGCCTGAAAATATGCATTTTTATTTTTAAAGAATAATCTCCTTCGACTTATCCCCAGGTTATACACTGGTTATCCTTAGTTTTTTCGGCTTAATCCACACATTTATCCACAATACTCACAGCTTTTTGCGTGTTTCTGTGGATAAACGCCGTTGCAAGCCGCTTATAATCAGGGTTTGACTGTTGCTGCAAACCCCATACCTGTATTTATCAACATAACTGTTACAATGTTTAAGAAAATTACCATAGTCCCGTAAAAATCGACATTTAATTGCTTATCATCCCAAAAGTTTTTCAAGCTCCACCTTGCTCTGCGTAATAGCCTTCGCGACCATCTCTGGTGCAGGACCTCCCGGAACCTTACGGGCACGCACACACTGCTCAAGCTTAATCTCCGCAAACAAATCTTCTGCGAACGCGGAAGAAAAGTCACGATACTCAGCCAAGGTTAAATCTTCGAGCCCAAGCCCATGCTTCGTGCAGTGTAAGACGATCCGCCCGATTATTTCGTGGGCTTCTCTAAACGGGACTCCTTTTTTCGCCAGATAATCCGCCAAATCAGTCGCATTGGTAAAGCCGCCTTTGGCTCCTTGGGCCATGATGTCCTTCCTGACCTGCATCGTTCTGAGCATGCCTTCCCCGACCAGCAGGGACTTCTGCAACGTATCCACCGCGTCAAATACCCGCTCTTTGTCCTCCTGCATGTCTTTGTTATAAGCGAGAGGCAAACCTTTCATCACGGTGAGAAGAGCCATTAGATCCCCGTACACCCTGCCTGTCTTCCCTCTTACTAATTCCGCCACATCCGGGTTCTTCTTCTGCGGCATAATGCTTGAGCCGGTAGAGTAGCCGTCATCCATGATTACAAACTGAAATTCTCCACTCGACCACAGGACCAATTCCTCGCACAGGCGGCTTAAATGCATCATAGCTATCGCTGCCGCCCCCAAAAACTCAAGCGCAAAATCCCGGTCGCTGACTCCGTCAAGACTGTTAAGGGTGATTCCGTCAAACCCCAGTTCCTCAGCCACCATCTCCCTGTCCAAGGGAAAGGTCGTCCCGGCCAGGGCTCCGGAGCCGAGGGGAGACAAGTTCAGGCGCTTACGCGTGTCTTTCAGACGCCCCAAATCCCGTATAAACATCTGGACATAGGCCAGGAGGTAATGAGACAAAGTTAGGGGCTGGGCTTTTTGCAAATGTGTATATCCCGGCATCCACGTCTCCAGGTGTTCCTCTGCCACTTTAAGGAGTGTCCGGATTAAGGCTGCCAGCAAATCCTGGCTTTGATCTATTTCCTCCCTCAGAAAAAGACGCAGGTCTAAAGCGACCTGGTCATTGCGGCTGCGGGCGGTATGAAGCTTCTTGCCCACCACGCCGATTCGCTCAGTCAAGATCTTTTCGACATTCATATGTATATCTTCTGCGCCAATCTCGAATTCGATCCTGCCCGCCCGAATATCGTCCAGAATCTCCCCGAGTGCTTTAATAATTATCTCTGCTTCTTCTGATTCTAAGACCCCGATCTTGCCTAACATGCGCGCATGTGCGATACTTCCCTGAATATCCTGCTTATAGAGACGCCGGTCAAAAGAGATCGAGGAGTGAAAATCCTCTACCAGCGCATCGGTCGTCTTTTCGAAACGTCCTCCCCAAAGTTTCATGCATTTCTTCCTTTCATCTATTGTTAAGAGTTATTGTACACCAATTCGCCAGAAAACTTAAGCGAATTGCCCACAACAAAAAGAGGTATGATTTAAATAATCTATGGGAAATATAAGGAAAAGTTACCATATCATTTTGAAGAAACGGATGTGAATTCATGTCACATGATAAGGGCTTTCTTCAGGTAAAAAGCGCTGTTTATTACATTCTTGGTGTTTTAGAAGTCTTACTGGCGTTTAGATTCATGTTTAAGCTCTTGGCTGCGAATCCGCAGAACGGATTTGTATCGCTGATATATGCTGTCACTAATGCCTTTTTAGATCCTTTCTTGGGTATATTCAGAACCGCGACAGTCAGAATGGATAGCATAAAGGGCATTTTAGAGCCAGCGTTGATTGTGGGGATGGTGGTTTACGCGGTGATTGCCTGGGGAATTGTTGAGTTAATAGAAGTCTTTAGGCGTAAGAAATAAGAGGGGGCTCCAGCGCCTCAATGGTCTTGGTCGTTTTTCTGTCCTGTCTGCCAGTGTCCAGCATGGCCTTAGCCGTGCTAAGATACTTCGTAAAACAGAAAGCCGCCACATTTTTTGTACTCTTAAAAGTAAGGCAGCGGCTTAACTGCGACTGCCTAGAGGTCACTTGTACGACCTGCCAAGATCTTTCGGGAGACTTGGGAATCCTCGCGTTTTAACGCGGGGAGGAAGTCAAGGTAACCAACTATAGCCGTTACGGACTTTCCAAAGAAAATACTTTTCAAATAAGCGTTTACTGATATCATAAATTGGGTTGGGTATCATAATTGCAAATTTTCGCGGTTTGAGTAAACTATCAGAAAGAATGATTACTTCTTTTTTACCGGCATCCATAATGCATAGGCCAGGGATTTTCCCCAGCGGTTTCTCCAGCAAATTTTGTTCACCCTTGATTAAGCGTACAATGTTTTCGGCAGCCGTTTTTGCCGACTCATCGGCGGGATAACCCGTCTTCGGCATCCCCATGGGAACCCGGGTTTTAAAAGGAATCGGATAATCAGCAGCAATTCCAACTCCGAATATATTCGCATAGTTTTTATGTTGGTAAGTATCGTTTACCGGAATATAGCCTTTCTCATTACCCAAACCAGGAGAGTTTCGAACAACATCAGCTCCGTAAAAAGCAGGCATAATCATTGCGAATTTATACGGCAGACTACGGCCATCTTTTAAAAATATTTTATCAGAAGTAATTTTATCGATCTCTGCTTCTGTAATATAGTTGATTTTAAACATCTTCATAAAAGCTTTAAGCATGGATTCTCCCCCTGCTATACCGCCGATACCAAAGTGTCCGAGAAAGGGCTCAGGAGTAATCCAGGTAATATCTACTTTATCCCGGATGCCAGCTTTCCGGCATTGTTGTTCAAAGTTAAACAAAAATTCAT
>DAHVVW010000349.1 GCA_027357125.1 Clostridiales bacterium | reverse complement strand
GGTTTAACCTGGCAAATTCGTACTGGCGGGGTACTTGCTCCATCTCGCACTCGCGCACCACCCAGTCATAAAGGGGACGGTGGTCTTCAAACTCCAGGGTGCAGATGGAATGGGTAACGCCTTCGATGGCGTCTTCCAGGGGATGGGCAAAGTCGTACATGGGATAAATGCACCATTTGTCCCCCGTATTGTGGTGGGAGGCATGGGCAATGCGGTAGAGCACAGGGTCCCGCATATTGATATTGGGCGAGGACATATCAATCCTGGCCCTTAGCACCTTCTCACCGTCTTTAAATTCGCCTTGGCGCATGCGCTCAAACAAAGCGAGGTTTTCCTCAATGCTTCTGTTGCGGTAGGGGCTGTCCTTGCCTGGTTCAGTCAATGTGCCGCGGGTCTGCCTGATTTCTTCCGCCGACAGGTCACAGACATAAGCCTTGCCCCGCTGGATGAGCAATACCGCCCGGTTGTACATCTCCTCGAAATAATCAGAGGCAAAGTACAGGCCGTCCCAGTCATAGCCCAGCCACTTTACATCTTCTTTAATCGACTCTACGTACTCCGTATCTTCTTTCACCGGATTGGTGTCGTCAAACCGCAGGTTTGTCCTGCCCTTGAACTCGTCCGCCAAATCAAAATTGAGGCAGATGGATTTGGCGTGGCCGATATGTAAGTAGCCGTTGGGTTCCGGTGGAAAACGGGTGACGATTTCTGCAGCCTTACCAGCCTTTATGTCCTCTGCGATAATGTTTTTCAGGAAGTTTGATGTTTCCATCGCAACCAACCTTTCGTTCAGCAGTCAGAATACTCCGGGATTACGCTTAGGCTTTTGGGTCTGCTCGGGTCGAATTTTAGTTTCTGCTCCGTTCAGCAGAAACTAAAATTCACCCTTGAGCTTACCAGCCTGTTTATCTGTAGTGATGCACGGGATGGGATTTTGACTCGTGAATAGTAACAGATATTCTACAGTTTCCCTGGACTTCCTTCCGTTCTGGACACTCGTTTCTTATTAGTGTTGCCAGTTAGATTGCAAAGTTACCGTGTTTGAACACAGGGATTTCCGCTCCTGAGGCTGTTGTCCCGGTAATCTCAAGATCCTTGGTCCCGATCATGAAATCTTCGTGCATAAGAGAATCATTTGCCCCTAAGTCCAATAGTTCCTGCTGCGACAGGTTTTCAGCGTGCTTGAGACAGACAGGGTAGGCCTTGCCAATAGCCAAATGGCAGGAGGCATTCTCGTCAAATAAAGTGTTATAAAACAAAATATTTTGCTTTGATATAGGCGAATCATACGGAACCAAAGCCACTTCACCGAGATAGTGGGAACCTTCGTCGGTTTCTATCATACTCTTTAAGGCCTCAAAACCTTTCTCCGCACTGAAGTCTACAATCCTGCCTTCTTTAAAGGTAAGGGAAAAGTGTTCAATCAGATTCCCGTTATAATTCAGCGGCATAGAGCTTATCACTTTGCCATTCACACCGGTCTTTTTAGGCAAAGTAAAGATTTCTTCCGTCGGCATGTTAGCCATAAACTCCACACCCGCCGGTGTAAACTCGGAACCCCCAAGCCAAAGATGGTTTTCGGGCAGCTCAATCGTCAAGTCTGTCCCCAGGGAATTCTTGTAGTGCAGAAACTTTAGCCTGCTGGAATTCAAAAAGTCCATATGCTTTTTCAGGTTGCGTTTATGGCTTTGCCAGGCGGCAACCGGGTCCGCTGCATCCACCCTGACAGTCTTAAAAATCACGTCCCACAATTTTTCCACAGCCGCAGTTTCGGATAGGTCAGGAAAGACTTTTTGGGCCCAGGGCTTAGTGGGTATAGATACCACACTCCAGGCATTTTTGTTGCTCATAAGCCCTTCCCGGTGCTCCTTAAGAGCATTATTCTGGGCTTTGTGGGCTCTTGAAATTCTCTGAGGGGCAACATCCTGCATGAGCTCGGGGTCAGAGGCGGAAATATACAGGAAGGCTGCCCCCTGGCGTCCAGTTGATAAATACATCTCCTTCTGCCACTGGGGGTATTCGTCAAAAACCTCTTCCGGGGCGTGCAAAAACCGGATCTTGGCTAGCTGTTCATCCTTCCAGTTTACTACAACATCCCTTGCTCCCGCCTGGTAGGCGGTCCGGGCTATGAGCCTGGTAAAATCGGCGCACTCTACCGGAGAGATAATCACCAGCGTTTGGTCCTGTTGCAGATTGATGCCTGTTTTCACTATGAGCTGAGCATATTTTTCCCGCAAATTATCTTTCACCGACTTGAACTCCCTTGCTTAGGTTTTTAAGTAGGATAAAGGGGACGGTTCTATCCGTCCTAGCGAATCTTGCCGAATCTCGGTTGGCCCATTTCTAGCAGATGTTTTAGGGCAGAATTCAGAATGATTTAAGCCGAGTTTCCAAGAAATGGCGCA